>CAZFEP010000007.1:32904-36551 GCA_964517365.1 uncultured Thiotrichales bacterium
TCTTGTTTGCCCTATATGTATTACTCTGGCCGGGAACGAAAGGCTCTAATTCATTTGGTCTACAACCAAATAAAAATCCCACTGCGCTATTAGTCCTGGCAATAGGTATTCCTGTTGTCTTAGGCGTGCTAGCAGCAATATCAATTCCTGCTTATCAACAATACATGCATCGTACACAACAAGCGATAGAATCCAATCAGGATGCCATGGAACGAATGCAAGATATGTTAGAGAATTCTGATTTCGAATAGCTCAATAAGTAGTAAAAAACATTGCCCTGTATAGAATTTGTTAACCAAAGAATGTTTAGGAGTTTTGGGAGGGAGGAGTATCTCTGATAACAAACTCTATATATTTTCAGGGCAATGAAGATTAAACATTGTTGCAATGTAGCTATACTAGCAATTACCTGATATAAGTAAATTTCATTATTTATATGATAGTAATCGGTTTTATATATGGTAAATCTACCCACCGTTAAACAGCTACGCTATTTGGTAGCATTAGAAAAACATTTACACTTTGGTCGTGCGGCTGAATCCTGTTTTGTGACGCAATCAGCGTTTAGTGTAGCCATTAAAGATCTTGAAACGCTATTGAATGCTTCTTTGGTTGATCGAACTAATCGTAGTGTGGTGTTTACCTCGGTAGGTAAATCAGTTGCTCAGCAAGCTCGCTTAGCCATATTTGATATGGAAGGTATTGTTGATATTGCTAAATCAATACAAGAGCCACTTAGTGGCGTATTGAAGATGGGTATTATTCCAACGATTGCTCCTTTTCTATTACCAAAAATAATTCCGAAAATACGCAAAAAATATCCTAATCTTGAATTATATTTAGTAGAGGAACAAACTAAAAAAATACATGCTTTGTTACTAGAAGGCGAGTTAGACGTATTATTATTAGCGCTTCCATTTGAGTTAAAGAACACTGAATCTATTTCAATATTTAATGACCCGTTCAAGCTTGCATATAAAAAAGGCACTTCATTAATTGATCCAGATAAATTTTCGGCTGGTAAAAATAACAATGAATCTATTATGCTGTTAGCAGATGGACATTGTTTGCGTGATCATGCCTTAAGTGCATGTAATATTGCACGCAAAGGTAATATTAGTAAATTTTCTGCAAGTGGAATGTATAGTTTAATACAAATGGTAGATAGTGACCTAGGCGTTACTTTTATTCCTCAAATGGCTATAGATAGTGGCTTATTGAAACACACCAAAGTACTCACCAAAGCTTTAAAAGAAAAATCATATCGTGAAATTGGTCTCGCCTGGCGTAAGGCAAGCGTTAGACAACATGAGTTTAAATTACTTGCTGATGTGATTTTAGAAACGGTGACTGGTTGATATACTGTGAACTTGATTTCTGACTTGGCTTAGAATGTAAATAAACCAGTAAAACTCCCATCCCAACTCCAAGTCCACCAACAACAACAAAATTATCTATTAGTAGAAAAGTAATTAGATAAGACGCGGTTATAGATAGGGTTGCAATCCATTTAACCTTAATTGGGATAACCCGATGTTCTGTCCAGTCCCGTATAGATTGTGAAAAAGGTGACTGATAATACAACCAGTGATGAAATGTAGGTGAAGACTTTGCAAACGCCCAAGTGGCTACTAAAATAAAACAGGTTGAGGGTAGTAATGGAAGAAATGCACCCATTACGCCTAAGACGAGTGAAATACTGCCAATGGTATTGTAGATAATTTTATACATTACTAGCTTTACCTTTTTCCATATATCCAAAGATTAATGAGTGTAATAAAAATAAATAATTCAGGTTAAAAATGATATATCCTGATATTCACTGGTATTTCTAATCTTCAGCTTTTTTATATGATTAGTAAAACATATAGTTTTCATTTTAATGTTCGTATTTATGAATGATGGGCGATTGTTTTTAAACACAGATAGTTAAATTCACATGAGCTTTATCGGGATATTATGACCATTCAATCTCAAATCTAAATAACGTATTGTTTCTGCGTAAATTAACTCATAGAAGAGTGAACGGTAGACTGAAGAAAAGTGTGAAGGAGCTCAAATAAATGAATCAAAACTCACACTACACTGGTTTCATTAGTTGATTACCGAGGAGTACCAATACTACTGAAAACGGCATACCTAGTTAAAGCTAGGGACGCAAAATTACCGGTCTAAGGAAGCAAGGATTCTATGACAGCGGAATTACCAGATAGTGAACCTCTCTCTCCAACATCTCTCTCTCATTCTCTACGTCTGAACGCTGTCACCCTTGCTTCCGAATACCTTTAAAAAGGCAATCGCCAAACCATCAAACCTCTTATTAATCTAGGCAGTAAAGTTATTCCATCATTATGTTCTTTTGTAATTATTAATATTACGAAATTAATTAGTATTCCTAGAATTAAGAAAATAATATTTATCTGGTAAAATGACTGCTTACGACCCAAAGTGTGAGCACAGGAAGTGCGAATATGAGTTACATCATGGAAGATGTATCAAGCCAGAGTCTGATGAGTCAAAGTGAAATGTAGGTTGGAAAATTCTGAATTTAAAATGACCGCTTACAACCCAAAGCGGACATAATTATTTTCATAGATATGCTTTCAATGGATTATCCATTTACACCAAAATCTACTTCCTACTTAGAACCAGGCCATTTCTGGGCGATGCCACTTGCGAATGGCAAATATTCGTGTGGTGTAGTGTTACCCATGCTAAAAAATGATGAGAAGGTAGATAACCGTGTTTTCTACGCTGCGCTTATTGACTGGTCTAGTGAGGTTTTACCTACAGCTAAAGATGTATCGAGAAGAAATTTAATTAAAAAAGGTGCAGCTCATATAAAAACCATCCTTGAGTCAGGCGGGGAATTATTAGGCAAATACGAAGTAGAAAACCTACCACCAAATCCAACTGAATATACAGATGAAATTGTTACTATGGGTTATAACGTTCTTACAAAATTAATTGAGAAAAAATTTTGCTAATGTCTGCTATTGGCCGAAAGCAGGCATTTAGATATGTTATTAATCTAATCTAGTTAATCTGAATGATAAAAATAAGAAATATTGAGGCAAGTCTATATGGGTTACTAATTTTCTCTCTATTATTGTATGCATTTTTTATTGTTAACAATGTCGAATACTACTTTGAAAATGATGTTTATATTTATACACATACATCTTGGACAAGGATTGTTAGAGTAATATTTGGCAGTATCGTTGTTATTGCAAGCTTTAGTCTATTGCGACTTACGGGTGGACTTATTACGTCTTGGAAACACAATTTTGACAAAGAAAGATTCTTATGCTGGGCAATATTAATTGTTGGAATAGGAATGCTAATTTCAAGCATTACATATAGCAGACCATCCTTAAATTTAGATCCAAAAGGTTTTATTTATGAAACTGAAGCTTTGTTTGGAAATGAAAAATATAATGTAAATTTTAATGACGTATATTCAATAAATATCGATGAAGTTCATTCTGTTAGATATGGAAATAGTTTACGTATTACAGTGGACAAATATTCTGGTAAAGATATTAAAATTAAATCAGGAAATCTCTTTATCATTGCTTTACCAAACATCATTAGGCTCGCTAATGACGCAGAGGTAAGAATCTATGATAATCGATGAATAATGTCCG
>CAZFEP010000008.1:0-6938 GCA_964517365.1 uncultured Thiotrichales bacterium
CTATTCAATGGGATAAGCAATTAGAGCCTCATTGGAAAATTGGTGAAGTGTCTGCTCTTAAGAAATTAGAAAAGTTCACTTCCAATCATTTAGAAAATTATAAGCAAGGTAGAAATTTTCCAGCTTTACATACGGTTTCGCGATTATCTCCACATCTTCATTTTGGCGAAATATCCCCTAACCAAGCCTGGTACGCCGCTAAAAATAATGAAGAGAGTGATGACTTAGATCATTTTCTCAGCGAAATGGGTTGGAGGGAGTTTTCACATAGTTTGCTATATCACTTTCCTGATCTGCCGCGTAAGAATTTACAAAGTAAATTTGATAATTTTCCCTGGTTAGAAAATAAAGAATATTTGAGTTGTTGGCAGAAGGGTCAGACAGGACATCCGTTAGTCGATGCAGGTATGCGTGAGCTTTGGCAAACGGGTTACATGCATAATCGTGTGCGCATGGTGGTAGGTTCTTTTTTAGTAAAAAATCTTTTATTACATTGGCATTATGGTGAAAAGTGGTTTTGGGATTGTTTGTTAGATGCTGATTTAGCGAACAATAGTGCAAGTTGGCAATGGATAGCAGGATGTGGTGCAGATGCAGCTCCTTATTTTCGTGTCTTTAATCCAAGCACACAAGGTGAAAAATTTGATTCAGATGGAGCATATACGCGTCGTTTTGTTCCTGAGTTGAAAGAAATGCCTAATAAATATCTTTTTAAGCCTTGGGATGCACCTGATGAAGTTTTGCATGCAGCAGGAGTAAAGCTTGGAGTAGATTACCCTCATCCTATTGTTGATTTAAAGTTATCTCGAGTGCGTGCACTTGATGCGTTTCAATCGCTAAAAAAACAAGTCTAAAGTTATGAATAATTATATTGATGTTTGAAATATTTATATGTATTTAAGTTATAAACGTATTTAAATAGAAAAGTGTGGAATAAAATAAATTTAAATACGTTCTGTTTTCTCTTATGTATCAATATCATTGCATGCAGTAATAATTCTGAGTTGAGTCCATTTTCTAGTGATGGTTGTTCACTGTTCCCTGACAGTTTTGCAATGACTGAAAAAGATTGGTGTGAATGTTGTTTTCAACATGATGTTGCGTATTGGCAAGGTGGTACAGAGCGACAACGGGAGGATGCAGATATAGCACTTAAACAATGTGTATTAGAGAAGACAGGTAATAAAACCTTGGCTAAGGTGATGTACGACGGGGTGCGTTTGGGTGGTAGCCCGTATTTTTACAATTGGTATCGCTGGGGCTACGGTTGGTCGTATCTAGATCATTCGCGGGGCAAGTACCAGGCGTTAACAGACGAGCAGCTTGTCCAAGTAAAAAGACTTACAAAACAATACCTTGAAAGCAATAAAAATAATTATTGCGATACTCGTTGAATGTTCTCCATAAGTTCTCTATGATGAGAACTTATGGAGAACATCATGTTAACTGAACGAGAACAAACCACATTACAGTTCATTCAAGCTTATATAGCGAAGCACGCTAAGGCCCCATTACTAACTGAAATTGCTGAAGGCTTAGGCATTCAGTCTAAAGGCGTGGTACATCGCTATGTATCTGCCCTTGAAGTACAGGGTTATATACGCCGGCATCAAAAACATCGTGGCATCGAATTGGAAGGCCATCCCGATTCTGATGAATTACCACTTTTAGGACGCATTGCTGCCGGCAAACCCATTGAAGCGATTGAAAACCGTGAATTGATTAATTTTGCAAATTTATTAGGTGGGCCTAACCGTTATGTATTGCAAGTAAAAGGTAATTCAATGATCGATGAAGGTATTCGTAGCGGCGACCTGGTGGTGATTGAGCAATCTAGCACTGCACGTAGTAACCAGATTATAGTGGCATTAATTGATGATAATGAAGCAACGTTGAAAAGAATTAAGTTTCCCAAGCGTGATGTAATCCGCTTAATCCCTGCCAATAAAAACATGCAACCCAAAGAATATCCGGCCGATCGTGTAGCCATACAAGGTGTATTAGTTGGGCAAGTAAGAATGTATGAATGAAGCATGAGAGATTGCTTCAGAGACGTTGGAGGCGGGCGATTGTTTTCATTGATATGGATGCATTCTTTGCCAGTATCGAACAGAATGCGCGTCCTGAATTGCGTGGTAAACCTATTGGTATTACGAATGGTTTAACGGGTACATGCTTTATAACCTGTTCATATGAAGCAAGAAAATATGGAATAAAAACAGGTACACGTCTTAAAGAGGCGCAATATCTGTGCCCCCATGTTCAACAAGTCCCTGCTAGAGCTGAATTATATGCCAGGGTTTCTACAGAAATTATGTCAGCATTACAATCTATAACCCCCGATATAGAAATATTTTCAGTAGACGAGGCTTTTCTTGATATTACAAACTGTCAAGGTATATATAGAAATCCTATTGATGCTGCAGAATTGGCTAAGAAAATTGTTTATGAAGTCGCAGGAGTGACCTGTAGCGTAGGTGTTAGTGGCGATAAGGTTACAGCTAAACATGCTGCAAAATTAATAAAACCAGATGGCTTGTTAGTGGTCCCACCATGGTTAGCACGTGCACACTTAAAAGATGTTCCGGTTACGGAACTTGCCGGTATTGCGAAAGGTATCGGAGGGTTTCTTAACGATAGGCAAGTATATGTTTGTGGCGACATGGCCAAATTACCGATAGGGGAGTTAGCAAGGCGTTTTGGAAATATAGGGCGACGTATCTGGTATATGGCGCAAGGTTTAGATACTGAGCCTTTGAATAGAACAGTAGCTGCACCAAAATCTATTGGGCACGGGAAAGTTATGCCACCTAATACTAAAAAATTTAGTGTGTTAAAAACATATTTGCAGCATATGAGTGAAAAAGTTGCAGCACGTTTGCGTAAACACGCATTAGAGGCACATAGTTTCTTTATTGGTTTTCGTGTTAAAGATGTTAAACATACATGGTTAGCAGGGAAGTTTCAGACAGAAGAACCTACTAACGATGGCCAAAAAATATGGATGCTTGCTAAAAAGCTACTTGAACGTTGGAACGGAGAGGGAGTATTCCAAGTGCAGATTACTGCAATGGATCTACGACCGAGTGGAAATCAACTGTCATTTTTTGATGTGTTGGATGAGCAACGCCAGTGTCTTAATCGAGCAATGGATCAGATAAACGAGCGTTTTGGGGAATTCGCAGTGGCGCCTGCTACCTTATTGCAGCGTTCTGATATGCCTAATGTTATAGCGCCTTCATGGAAGCCGTCAGGTCATCGTAAGACAGTATGAGCCAAGTTTTGGCACCAGCTATGGTGCAGTGAAAAATTTATAGATAGAGCATATAAAACCCACATAAAATCCGTAAGTTAGTGCCGATTGTCCTGTGTAAGCCGCCATTTAGCATTAAAACTAATGTAATTTAATAGCACGTTTATACAATAAGTTACGGTTATCCAGGAAGGAGAACCGAGTTATAGGAAATAACTAAATAAGTTGAAAAGGAGCATTCATGCTATCAAACAAAAGTATTCAAAGGCTTTATAAGCCACCTCGATTGCGAAAGTTTCCTGTAGTAAAAAAACTAATCGCGTCGAATGATAATCAAACTCTTTCTGAAAATGCAGCAAATGATACTCATTTGAGTCGTGATCAAGTTATTGAAATATATGACTGGATTGCAAAATTAAAATCACAGTATAAAGATGCATAAAGAATAAAGAGTGTTGATTAAGTAAATTTATTAATTACATTGTAATAGGGAAAATGAAAATGGAAATTACGCAAACAATTTTGATATTTGATGCTATTGCTTTAGTAGGAATTATGGTTTCCAGTGCAATATATTTGTACCGACATAAGTATCATTAGAAAGATAAATTTTACAAAGAGTCCAACTCCATGCGTAAGCCATTACGCATATGCAGTGAAAGCCTCCGTCTTAGGAGGCTTTTTTAATAGTGTATTTATACGTGCAGAGAGTAGCTAAGCGTAGTGCTTTACGACTTGTTTGAGCTAAATGCTGAGCATTTTAATGCGCCAATTAAAGCTTGATGAAATTCTTCTGTTTTTTCATCGCCAATTTCTTCACGAACACAACGGACCAACTTCTCGCTATAACTGATACCATCACTGGCAATATGTTCACCTTTAGTGGTTAAGTTAAGGTTTACAACACGCCGATCTTGTTTGCTATGTTCTCTTTTAACTAAGCCTTTAGTTTCTAGAAGCTCAAGTTGCCTGCTAATCGTTCCAGAATCAGTGAAAGTTGCTGCTGATACTTTTGCAGGTGTAATAGCAAGTTCAAGATAAATCGCTTTTAAGATGCGCCATTGTTGATAATTAACCTGGTGCTTCTTTAGATATCCTGTGGTTTTTTTCTTAGCTATGCTGTGAATGGTTTCAACGTAGGTAATGATGTCTGCATCATTGGTAGGTTCTCCACTCTCAAGCACTCGTTTTGTAAAATCATTTTCTTCTTCTGAAATATTCATGTAGCTCTCGTGTAATAGTAAAACGTCCTTTTTTTACCAACCCTATTAAGATAACAAGCTCACTAATCTATGTTAGTTTACGCTGTATAACTGATTGTTACTTAACAACTATTTTATGACACATTATGCTGAATGCATTTTCAAAATTGTGAGCTACTTAACAAAAATAGAGTATTACATTTTTATTAATGTGTACTAGTCGTCAGTACTTAGACTTAATCTAATATAAAGCGCATAAAATATACGTTTATTGTATGTTATGCACAGGTTTAGCTGTAAAATTAATATTTGTTAATACCGTAATAAGTGAAAAGTAATATTTTATTAAGTAATAGTTCTGATAATTCATGATGCCAGAAATAATGTTATTAATAGCTCGAGCGGGCCTTAATGCTTGAATAATTCTAGTATTTATCAAACTGCGCTATAACCATTTGTCACATGAAAGATAACGTTTAATCATAATTCGGTTCACAGTCCTCATGTTTGCTTCATACCATGTAAAACAATTTGCCAGTAAATACAGAGGTTTATACATGAGTTATTTTGGTGAAAGTACTTTAGAGCATAAAGTTCTTAAATATATGGAAGGTATTAAGAATTCAAACGATCTTAAAGACTTTGAAGTGATTCGTGTTATGAACAAAGTGGTTGAATATTATCGAGATAGTCTTGTGTATGAGTTTAATGAAGATGAAGCTAATACCATCTTGCAGGAGGCGAGTGACACAAGTATTTCTGAATCAGATAAATTCAATTCAAAATCTTAAAGTGAGCGTTTATATTTGCTGCGCCTTTTCAAGTACGAAATACTTTAAACTGGCGAAATAAAAATGTTTCTACCCTTCAAAAAATTAAAATAAACCATTCAATATTTGGTTACTCGAAAAGCCCAACTAAAAGTAATCATAGTATTAGTCGTATTTTGTTCCCACCGTATTTGCTGTTTATAGCAAATACGAAAGTATTCAAAACCTATAAACTTGAATTCTTAATACTATGATTCTGTAATAGATGTACAGGTATTTAGTATGTAAGACTGTGATTTAATATTTATATATACATGTTATGTATGCATTTGTTGAAATATTATTTATAATTTGTATAAATATTGTTACTAAGTACAGGAAAAAACCTTGTCAGCAAATGATCAACAAAATATCTACAAAATAGGTGCTGTATCGCGTATTACCGGGATTGGTTCCGAAACATTAAGGGCATGGGAAAGGCGTTATAAGGCCGTGACGCCACAACGAACACCGTCGGGAGATCGCAATTATTCTCGTGACGATGTGGCTAAATTGTTATTACTTAAATCTTTGGTGGATGCGGGAATATCAATAGGTGGTATTGCAGGATTAGATGCTGAAGAGTTAAAAGCACGTATTGAGTCAGACTCAATCATTAAAAACCATATTAAAAATTCTTCAAGCAAAGAAAAAAATACAGAAAGAAGAGTTAGTAATGTTGCATTACTAGGAGATAGTTTTCCTATAAGAGTGCTTGACGGTCTACCTGAAGTGAATGGTATAGATATTGTTGGTATTTACGAAGATATTTCTGAACTTGAATTGAGAATTAAGAGCTCAAAACAACCCGATGTTATTGTTATTGAGAGGCCTACAATAAACCAACATACCCATGCTGATATCCAAACAATACGTGAACTATCTGGTGCTTGGCATGTGGTCTTACTTTATGGTTTTAGTAACCAAAATTATGTTGAGCAAATACAGTCATCACAAACGACTGTAGTCAGATCATCTATTGATGTTCAAGAATTAGCTCGATTATGCATTTATCATTCAGGTGGTAGTGAAGAGCTCCCCAGTCTAGAAATGGGATCAACCCTGCATTTTGAACAAACTATACCTGCACGGAGTTTCAGTAATAAACAGCTTGCTGAACTTTCTAAAATATCAAATACAATTAAATGTGAATGCCCAAAACATATCACAGAACTAGTACGTGATTTAGTTGCTTTTGAAATTTATAGTGCAGAATGTGAAAATGCGAGTAGCCAAGATGCAGCATTACATTCCTATTTGCATGCTACCACTGCACAAGCTAGGTCTATGTTAGAAGAATCTTTGCTTCATCTTATGAGAGTAGAAGGGATTACTATTTGAATCTATTGATTACTATAATTTACGCAAAGAAGTTTTTAGAGCAGTTGCAGCACCTGTCGATGTTGCAATAGCAAGTCTTGCAAGAGTTATATTAGGAAGGAGTGCGCACGATGCGGCACCAAAAATAGCTCCATATACGGCATGTTTTACTTGCACACTTTCAACAGGTAAACCGTGAATCAATCTTGCAAAATGTTCACAGTTAAATGTGATTAAATTATATTTGATGTCACAACTTAAGTATCTCCTAGCACGTGCTAAAATTATCTCGCGACTGTAATGGCCTTCAATATTGCTAATCTCAAACTGACGGTTACCTACGACATCTTGCCA
>CAZFEP010000008.1:7038-31222 GCA_964517365.1 uncultured Thiotrichales bacterium
ATTATCACATTATAAAAAAGTACGAGACATGAGCTATAAAATCATACTTAACTCAGTAGTAAAACTATCCAGCTGTATTTTCTTGTTGTTATTTATTACAGCCTGTTCACAAGCATACTATGGCGCTTTAGAAAAAGTAGGAATACATAAGCGTGACATTATGGTGGATCGTGTTCAAGAAGCAAAACAATCACAAGAAGATGCTAAAGAACAGTTTCAATCAGCACTTGAAGAGTTTAGTTCTGTTGCAAATTTCCAAGGTGGTGACTTGGAAGATACCTATAAAAAATTAAACAAACAGTTACAAAAGAGTGAAGCTCGTGCAGATGAAGTTACTATGAAGATTGATAGTGTTGAAGACGTATCCATTGCATTGTTTGAAGAATGGGAACAAGAGTTGGATCAATATGAAAGTCCTAAGTTACGTACGCAAAGCCAACAGCAATTGAAAAGCACTAAAGTGCGTTACGAGCAACTAATGGCAGCCATGCGTTTGGCAGAGTCAAGAATTGAGCCGGTTTTAAGACCATTTAGAGATCAAGTCTTGTTTCTAAAACATAATTTAAATGCTAAAGCGATTGCATCTTTACGTGGTGAGCTTATTCAAGTTGAGTCAGACACAGATAAGCTAATAAAAGAGCTAGAAATTTCAATTGCCGAAGCGGATCGATTTATGCAGGAAATAGGGTCTAATTAGTTTTAAAATTGTTAGTCAGATAACTGCATGGCCACAATAGCCATATAACACTAATCATTATCAGTCCTTTCATTCGCTTACTATACCCATTGGTCTCTAGAAATTGAGGTGACGTGATGCATGGTTGATATAGTTCGTATTGTTTTTCGAACTAGGTGCGTTGTGAGAGTTTCTTTGTTGGTGCCTCGTATTATTATTGTAAATCTAATTTTGATGAGTTTTGTATCATCAGTCGATGCAGCGGAGAATATCTTCTCCAAAATATTGTCTTCCTCAAATGAAAATGACGTGAATCAGTGTGTAAAAGCCATTAATAACACTGCTGATGATGAACTGGATACTGCTACACGTACTTACCAAATAGGGATGTGTCATTTCTGTGTTGGTTGTAATTATGAATTAGATAATGGACAACTATTTCTGGTGGATAATTTTAATAGTGATGAGATTGATGAGCTAACATCAGATGAAAAATATAAAATAGCCTATAGATTATTCAAACAAGCAACTACTTTAGGTCATCGAAAAGCTAATTATGCTTTAGCAGTAATGCTTTATGTAAAAGACCTAGGTAAACGTCGACAGTTCGAAGTAAATATAATGACTAGTAATGAAGTTTTGTTGTCAAAAGTGAGTAATCATACTTCAGAAATGATTAATAATTCATCCGATGCGGTAGATGTATTGATGAAAGATGCATTTGAAAGATCAAACGATAATAGCTTTAATCATAAAATACACAAGCATTTGTTAAAGGCAGCAAAAGAAGGTTACCTGCCTGCGCAATTTGCATTAAGTGAAGTGTATTTCAAGGGCGTTGGTATTGAGCCTGATGCTATACAAGCTTACGCATGGGCTTCCGTTGCGGTAGCACAGAATCCGCCTTTTGGTAGCTTGCGACGGGACGAAAAAGCTACGCATTTTGATCATATTAAGATGAATAAAGCGCATGCACTGGCTGAAGAATATATCAGGAAATACTCTACTATTTTTTAGATTATGGCTTTTAGAGTATTACTTTGAAGTAATGCAATAAAATTTAATAAACAGCAGATAGATCGGTTTGCTGAAGAGAATCAATTTCTCTTTTGATCATAGTGGTTGAAAAAGTTTCATCTATCTCTACAAATACAATTTGTAAAATCTTCATTAATTCTGAATTTTCGTCAGTATCTATGGGTTTATTAAACTTGGACTTATATAATTTTGTGATATTTAAAATGAGTATTTTTAATCTATGCAGTGCATCTTGATTTGATTCACCGCGGATATTATCAGTTGCCCATGTAATGATATCTCTAACGTGCATTAGGTCGGTTCTTGTTCGATCAAGAATTTCTGGTAAGTATCCTAACCCTGAAAATGATGCCTTTGCTTTTAGTAGAGGTACGCCGAATGTAGGTAATGTGTGCAAGTCATGCAAAACTCTATTGATATCCTCTGCTGTAGTATCAAGTTGATCTGCGGTCATTTCTGCTTGCGGTATGTCTAAGCTGCTTTTAACCACAGCATGATAATCTTCAATAAAAGTTTCTATTTGTTTGATAAATTCGTCAACAATAAATCTTTTTTCAGCAAGAATATTTCGAATCGCTTTTGAGGAAACGACATCTAGCGAATGATGTTTTACCTTGTATATTGGCATAGATAAAATCGAATAAGTCGTTGTGATTAACAACTAACAGTATAGCGCTTATTTTCTTCATTTCCACAGGAAATAAATAGCGCATTAACTAAGCAATTTAGCAATCACAGCTCTTAATTTTGCTGCGTTAACTTCTTCTGGAGGGATGGTTGAGCCAGCTGCTATTTTTATTTTTGCAAAAAATCTACGGGGTAAGCCACTCAGAGGTTTGCCATATTTGTTGCTGAAGAAGCTGCCCCACATGCCACTTAAGGCAATAGGAATAACTGGTACCTGGCTTTCAAGAAGTATACGTTCAATTCCGGGCTTGAAATCAGATAATTCACCATCCGTGGTAAGTTTTCCTTCAGGAAATATTCCTACGACATGGCCCATCTTTAGTTCTTGAGCGATACGTTCATAAGCTTTTTCTAGAAGCTCGGGATTTTCTTTTTTAGGTGCAATAGGAATTGCGTTAGCAGCCATGAAGATGAAGCGTAAGAATGGGATATTAAAAATTTTATGGTACATCACAAAACGAATAGGTCGGCGAACACAGCCGCCTATTATTAATGCATCCATTAAGCTAACGTGGTTTGATACCACAACAGCAGCACCTTCTTCAGGGATGTTATGCATATTGATATGTTTAACACGGTAAACGATATGTACTAATATCCATACAACAAACCGCATAAAGAACTCAGGAATAAGTGTATAAATATATAAGGCTACAACGGCATTTAGTATTGCAGCCACAAGGAAAAGTTGTGGAATGTTGAGACCAGCTTGGGTTAATAAGATCGCATATAATCCAGCTAAAATAATAAATAATGCATTTAAAATATTGTTACCGGCAATGATACGAGAGCGACGTTTAGGATTTGAACGGGATTGAATTAAAGCATACAGAGGAACTATATAGATTCCTCCAAATAAACCTAACAAAAAGATATCCAATATTAGACGCCAGTTGGACTGGTTAAATATAAATTCTTTTAGGCCAATCAAGTCGGATGTATGCTGTGAAGCAGTGGTGGCGAAGAATAAGTCAGCTCCGAAAAGAGTGAGCCCTATTGACCCGATAGGCACTAACCCTAATTCAATGGTTCGATTAGAAAGACGCTCACACACAAGTGAACCTGTAGCAATTCCAATGCAAAAAAGTGCAAGAAAAAAAGTAACCACATGTTCATTAGCACCTAATGATAGCCTGGTATAATTAGGTAGTTGTGTAATGTAAGTTGAACCTAGAAACCAAAACCATGAAACTCCTAATACAGAGTTGAATACGGTACGGTTTTTTCTAAGTGCACTCAAATTGCTGAATGTTTCAGAAATAAGATTCCATTTAATTTTTAATGTCGAATCAACAGCAGGTGCTAAAGGTATTCTTACACTGCAAAGGTACCCTGTTATGGCAAGAAAAATAATTGCGCAGGGAATAATAAACTTTGCGCCAGCAGAAATTCCTATCAGAATTCCACCAAGCATGGTTCCTAGCAAGATTGCGCCAAAAGTAGCAGATTCTACAAGTGCATTTCCGCCAACGAGCTCTTTCTTTTTTAAATGTTGAGGAATAATA
This sequence comes from uncultured Thiotrichales bacterium, assembly GCA_964517365.1. Lineage (GTDB taxonomy): Bacteria > Pseudomonadota > Gammaproteobacteria > UBA4575 > UBA4575 > JABDMD01. The sequence continues at coordinate 10,945 of CAZFEP010000008.1, forward strand.
GAATATTTGATTGGACCAAATAATGATGATTGTGTGCCCATTAAGAATAATGTAAATAAGAGAATAGGTATGTTTTGAGAATAAAATCCATATGCTGCGATCAGCATGATACAAATTTCTGCTAATTTTATTCGTCTGATTAATAACGACTTTTCAAAGCGGTCAGCAATTTGGCCAGACAAGGCTGAAAACAACAGGTATGGCATGATAAACAGAATTGCAGCTAAATTTATAATACTGGTGGAATCTGTGGAGCCTGCATAGCTGCTTTGAAAGGCAATGAGTATAAATAATGCGTTTTTGAATACATTATCATTGAAGGCGCCGAAAAACTGCGTTAGAAAGAATGGAAGAAATCTACTTTCTTTTAGGAGATGAAATTGACTATTCGAAGGTTTATCTAATTCTTCTTGTAGTAATAATTTTGGCAATTTTTTTATTGGCAACAACTGTGCCCGAGCTTTTCTTGGATTTCATAATTATACGTCTAAGATGATGAAATCCATACTAGAAGTAAATTATTAATTTAATAGCATGTTATAACGCATTGACTATGCAGAATGCTTGAAAGTTTGCTTCATTAATTGGTTAAACTTTAATCTGTACCCATTATTGCCATTTTGATTCTGCAACTCATGAAAATATAAAAATTTATTTATAAAATTGGTTTGGCTAGATTTGCTTACTATTATCTTGCAAAGATAGATCAAAGAACAAGGCCAAAGGAATAACATTCACTTTTATTCTGTTCAATCAAAAAAGAAAAGTAACAGCAAAAATGTTTTTTTTTGCAGCTACTGAGCCATCAACTTAAGTAGCAAGCAATAAAAAAGCATGATAAGTAATACTTACCATGCTTTGAATATAATGTTTCGTATTTGCTATTTGTAATCAGGGTTGATAGCACCTTGATCAAAATCAAGTTCAACTTCCAAGTCTGTTTTTAAACGAGATTGACAAGCAAGAATATAATTTTCTTTCAACATATCTGCATCTAATGTGTAAGCAAAGTCAGCTAATTCTTTAACTTTTCCGCTAACAAGTTTAGCGCGACAAGAACCGCATGATCCTACCTTGCAATCACAAGGCCATTCGATACCAGCATTTTGAGCAGCCTGTAAGAGGTTGATACCACCTTTGACTTCAAAAGTTTGGCCTGTATTTTTTATAGTTACTGTAAAGTCTTTATTTTTTCCACCTAATCCAAACATTTAGCATTCTCCTCTAGAGAGTGGGTTACGAGCAGCGCATAAAGAAAGGCTGCATACTATTATGACTGCATAATAACGATTCTGCGCTTCAAGTCGAATTATTTTGATATAAAATACTGTTTTATTTCAAATTTAAGTTGAATAGCGTCAAATTACATATTAATTGGTCATATTCCTCTTAATACGGTACTGAATTCTAGTTCAATCCAGCAGTGTGATCGAGATTATTTGGTATATAACTATATATATTGCTGGCCAGCGTATAGTACATTTATATGTCTTTTGATCGTGCATTTGATTTACGAAGGCATGAAAATTGAATCTTCATGCTATTCATTCTTAGTAAGAATCTAATCAAAGACTGTTGAAAAGATAACAAAGTTAAAGATTAATGGGTGTAAATATTATATTTAGCTTTGAGATTAATGTGTTGGGATGGACATGTTTTTAGGCGCATTTTATGTTCTAAACTATGAATTCCTTAAAATAGTTAAAATTCCGAAAAACACTAACATAATTATATAACTCATTGTTCATAAGTGAGTTATTTCGATTTTGTCCAAGTATGTCTAGATATAGCATTTCACGGTCAACATGCTAAATGCTTCACTCGTTCTACTCGGTCACTGTTTTTTTCTACACAACCGTTAAAATTCTACACTTAATCAGTGCATTGGAGTTGGAGAAAAAAGGACTTAAGTTTGATGAGATGGATCTATGGGCAGGGAGCTCATTGGGTGCTTTTCACAATTATGTCATGTTGTTATGTCTATAAAATCTAATTCAAAATTAGAGGGATTTAAAAAATTTACCTCCGGCTTGCTTTCATCTAGTGGTAGTAATGCAGCTATTGAGATCATGTGTCGATTTGATGGTCGGATAATTGAAGCAAATCAAGTTGCTCGTGAATTATCAAAAACATTAAATGCTACAAAAGTTAATCGCCTACTACCAGATGATCACTTTGAGCTCGTTAATCGCGCATTACATAGTGGAGATGTGATTGTCTCTGCTAATCGAGTTAATGATTTTACTTTCGAGTGGAAATATTTTCTTGATCAAAGAAACAAGGTTATTCGAATAGAAAGCATCAAATATGGCTCAGAGTCTGATAAATATTTAACTGAAGACCCCTCGTTATCAGAAGGTGATAGTTGGTCTAGTTTTATTAACTCTATACCTGTAGCAGTTTGTGTCACTTCAAACAATAGTGATGAAATTAAATATATTAATCAACTTGCATTCCGTATATTAAATATTGCTCCTGGAAAAGAAAAGAAAACAAGACTTCGTGATGTGTTTACAGATACAGCATCCATCAAGACAATAAACAAATTACTCGTCGAGCAAGGTTTTGTTAAAGATCTAAAGGTTCCTGCTTTTAACAATAATGCTAGCCGTTGGGATAAAGATGAAAAATGGTTGCAAGTTAATATTAAACTAATTCGAAAAGTTGAAGGTTCATTTTTGATTTGGACGTTTACCGACAATACTTCAGGGTCTCAAACAGAAGCAGCATTAATTGAAAGCGAAAACAAATTTCAAAATGTAATACAAGGTGCGCAAGAAGGTATATGGGAATGGCAGGCAGGATTAGAAGGTTCTGAGTGGTGGTCTCAACCCATGTATGAGTTGTTGGGTTTGAAAGTAGATGAATGTGAAATTGGCTTATCGCAACTACAACGTTTAATTCATCCAGATGATCGTGATGTATTTGCAAATGCTTGGGCTGTATTAATTAGTGAAAAAGGTAAGCAGTTATTGTTGGAAGTACGCATAGCAGTGAAGAAGCAAGGTTATAGATGGTTTGTGATACGTGGAACAGCAGATTATGACTATACCGGAAATGCCAAAAAGGTCGTTGGATCAATTAGTGATATACATCTGCAAAAGCAAGCGCAAGTCCAATTAGCTGATGAAAAAGATAAAGTTGTAGCAACTTTACGTTCAATTGTTGATGCAGTTATCACCACGAACGAGCGTGGCGAGGTGCAATATATAAATCAAGCTGCTTCTCGGTTTATAAATTGCTCTGAAGTTGAAGCTAAAGGGAAGCATATTGAAAAAGTCATCGATCTTTACGAAGAAGAATCAGAAGAAAAAATTGAGAACCCCATTCTTTCTTGTTTATCCGGCAGCCAGAAGAAAAACCAAAAGCTCAACGCAGATATCGTTACCCAGAAAGGTGCTAAATATACAGTGCAATTGATGGTAACTCCTTTGATTTCTCAAACTGGAAAGTTATATGGTGCGGTTACAGTAATGAATGATGTAACCAATTTGCGTTTAATGGCAAGGCGTTTGCGGTATCAAGCCAGTCACGATTCATTAACCAATTTGATTAATCGTTCTGAATTTGAGCGAAATGTTAGGAAGGCTATTCTTGCAGCAAAAACCAAAGGTAAGAAAAGCTCTTTGATCTACTTGGATCTAGATCGATTTAAAATGGTTAATGATTTATATGGCCATGCAGCGGGTGATGAGTTGTTAATACAATTTAGTAATCTCGTGAAAGGGAAACTTAGAGGTTTAGATATTCTGGCGCGCTTGGGTGGAGATGAGTTTGCCCTATTGTTATCTGGATGTACTTTAAGCGAGGCTGAAGAAAAAGCATATGAGATTCTAAGTTCTATCCAAGAATATAAATTTATTTGGGAACAAAAAAGTTTCAATGTTGAGGCCAGTATAGGTGTAGCTGAGATAAATCAAAAATGTTTTGATTTATCCTATGTATTATCTGCTGTTGATAGTGCATGTTATTTGGCTAAAGAATCTGGAAGAAATTGTGTTCGTGTATTTAGGGAAGGGGATGAAGATATTAATCGTCGTCGAGGCCAAGAGCGTTGGCTTCAAAGGTTTGATAAAGCTTTAAATGAAGGCCGCTTAGTAGTTACTGCACAATCTATAATAAATATCAAAGAAAATAAAACTGCAAAAGCAAGTATGAACGGTTTTGAAATCTTAATAAGAATGAAAGATGATAGTGGACGTCTAGTGCCACCAAATGCCTTCCTGCCTGCAGTAGAACGTTATAATCGTGCGCCTAAGCTCGATAGATGGATTATAGACAAAGTACTTATGTTGTTGTCTGAGAACAGAAGTGTTTTGTCACAGATTGATAAATGCTCGATTAATCTATCAGGACAATCATTGGTGTCAGAAGGCTTTTTGCCATTTATTATGGCAAAGCTAAAAGAGTATGAAGTACAACCTAATAAGATATGCTTTGAAATTACAGAAACAGCAGCGATAGCAAATTTAGATCAAGCGACTTCATTTGTGCAAAGTTTAAAAGATTTGGGTTGTTATTTTGCATTAGATGACTTTGGCTCAGGATTGTCTTCATTTGCTTACTTAAAAACATTGCCAGTAGATTTTCTTAAGATAGACGGAATGTTTGTTAAAGACATTCATAATGACAATGTAAGTCGTGCAATGGTAAAGGCTATTAATGAAATGGGGCATGTGCTTGGAAAGCAGACCATTGCAGAATATGTTGAAAACGAAGAGATTCTAAATATCCTCAAGGATATCGGTGTCGATTTTGCACAAGGTTTTCATGCGGGTCGCCCCGAACCAATATTAGAGTTTTTCGAGTCAGCACAATTTAAAGTGCCTGCACCAAGAATACCTAAAAGATTTATTGCAAACGGTTAAGTGTTGCGCTTAAGAGGCTTAGTAATACCTGTGGTGAGCGTAAACCAATTATTTGGTTATGGTCTCAAGGCTCATAATGGTGGCGTACGATTCTTTTGTATGAAATCTTGCAATAGAAGAATAATGTTGCGTGGCACTTAATAACTGTACTTCTAGAATGTACTTTTTTTCATCATCTGAGCAAACATGTTCTCTAAGTGCTTGAGTGGTTATGTCTGCTTCATCTTTGCAACTAAGGAAATAATACTTGGTAGAAAATATATATTGAGTTTCTGTATTTCTTACTGTGTCCTGACGTAGTCTATATTTATTATCTTCAGATTCTTTTGGTGAACTACTCACTCGTTGAATAGTTATGTCAACATCACCGACTCCCAGCTGCATCATCATTTCACTGTTTCGATCTAGGCTAGCATCCATATAAGCTGCTTTCTTGATAAAAGTTTCAGCGGTTTCATGGATATGTGATTTTCTAAGTTGACGATCAATTTGTTGGTCGCCAAGTTGTTCTCGATATTGAATACGTATGCCTAAACGATCTACAAAAATGCTCATAATATCTATCGGGTATTCACCTTCAAGATAGTCACGAAATTTTTCAGTATTTAGGGCCATATATTAAACTATGCAACTAGAGGTTATTAAGTCATAAATAGTATCCGAATTGTCATTGTGAGCTAATTTAAATGCTTCCAAAGGACTTATAGGACTAACTGTGGTTAATTACTGGTTGAAATTCCAAAAGGGAGGTAAGCAGGGCAAGAGCCAGTAATACCTGTGAATACTGGAACGATGCCTATCATGCCAAACCACCAGATTCCACCAAATGCCAGTGCCAAGCCAATTAACAATAAGCCCACCAATATTCTTAACATGCGATCTGTTTCACCTACATTAGTTGTCATACGGTCTCTCCTGATTCTGCTTACGTTCTAATATTTATTAAGAGTTCAAATTATATCTGCGATCAATATTTATGTTAATTGTTATATTTTGATCCACGAATATAAGTGTTAATTGAATTAAGTACATATTTTACTGCTTGTAATTCTAATTTCACAAAGTTGTAAATTACAGACATTTGCCATTCATCCTATTTTTATTGCCGTTGATTAAAAAAACCTTTTATCTGCTTGAAATATATAATTCTCAGCCGTTGAATATGTGAATAAGATCCATTAATTAATCTTAGTTTAAAGCAAAATGTAGTCGTATAATCAGGAGAGATGAGATGAGCAAAAACGCATTTTTAGATAAATTTAGAGGCAATAAGGCTTCAACTGAAGCTGTACCAGAAACTCCAGAATCTATTCCTAGTGATATGGAAATTGATGGTGGAGTCGACCATTTATGGATGAAAGAAGATCTAGATGCACAGAAACCCACATTAGAAAAAGATCCTAGAATTGAAACTGGCATCTTACGTAATCGAATTGCAGAAAAGCTTACCAAGCTGAATAATCACTAATAAAACTCAAGAGTATTATAGATGGTTACTATGTATCTTAGGCTAAATCTATAAACTGTTATGAGATTTTGCACCTAAATACCTTTTTCAAAAGCACTATATAGAGCTCAAAATAAACATAAAAATGTAAATATATTTACAATACTTTGTGGCAAAATTTGATTTTAATTGCAACATTGTATGGTTCATATGCGCATTTTCTATCGATTTTCCATAATTGTATTTAGCTTCTTCATTGCACCTGCTGTTTTAGCACAAAATGATGCGCTTAATCTGTCTGGTGATTTTATTCAAGGTGGTTTGGTATTTGGTATAACTGTTCCAGGCACTAATGTTTCGGTTAATGATCATAATGTGCGAGTTGCCTCCAATGGTGAATTTATAATTGGATTTGGTAGAGATTATCCTCCAACCACCATTCTTTCTCTTACCTATCCTGATGGCAAAAGCTTGTCTCAAGAACTTAATATCAAGTCACGTGAATACAAAATTCAGAAGATTAATGGACTACCCAAGGCACAAGTCAATCCTGATGAAAAAAAGTTAGTTCGTATTAAGCATGAACGAGAAAGAATTTCATTAGCACGTCAATTAGATCGAGATCACATAGACTTTAATAAAGGTTTTATATGGCCAGCAAAGGGGCCCATCACGGGTGTATTTGGCAGTCAACGTGTTTTAAATGGTGAGCCTCGACAACCACATTATGGGATTGATATCGCGGCTCCTGTTGGCACTCCCGTTGTAGCGCCTGCTGCAGGTGTAGTTACCTATGCAGAAGATATGTACTTTTCAGGGAAGACATTAGTAGTTGATCATGGGCATAATCTATCCTCTTCATTTTTGCATCTTGAAAAGATCCTGGTTCAAGTAGGAGATACAGTAAACCAAGGAGATGAGATTGCGCTCATAGGTGCTAGCGGTAGGGTTACTGGTGCGCATCTTGATTGGCGTATGAACTGGCATGACCAGCGTATAGACCCTGGGTTGCTTATGGGTGAAGGACCTTAATCTAGTAGCTCATACCCTCTTTTTGATACGAAATATGTGGGTTTTGTGCTAGTTTCCATATAAATATTTCCTGCTGGTTGATTTTCCAATCAATCAAAATAATTAATTGAAATAAAGTGTAAGAAATGGATGAAAATGGTGGTCAAATGAAAGATAAGGATAAAACTATCCAATTTGAAACGATAGTTAATGCGTATTCAAAGGATCTATATCGTTATGGAATTTGGCTTACGAAAGATGCACAGATTGCAGAAGACTTGGTGCAAGAAACATTTTTGCGAGCCTGGAAAGCACTGGAATCTCTAAAAGATCCTAATGCGGTAAAAAGTTGGCTATTCACGATTTATCGACGTGAAAATGCCAGGCGATTTGAAAAGATTAGGCCAGAGACAACACCCATTGACGATGTGAATGTAGATAAGTTTGCGCAACTTGAAGATGATTTTGCCAAAACTGAAGTGATTGCCTTACGAGAATGCTTGAAAGAATTGCCAGGTGAATATCTCGAACCATTGTTATTACAAGTGTTAGGTGGATATAGCTGCGATGAAATAGGTGAAATTATGGATATTAAGCCGGGTGCCGTTATGACAAGAGTTTTTCGGGCACGTAAAAAATTACGTGCAATCCTTGAGGATGATGGCGTAGAAGGACGGCCAGTAGAAATTTGACCGGTTGCAAGTGACCGATAACAAGTTAGCAAGAAAAGCTTGGTATAGAAATCTTGGTAAGTTAAGGATGTAGTTATGGATAATATATGTTTGCAAGTTAAAAAGGAGTTAACCAATGATTGCTCGACAACTAGTGCAGCGTCAACGCAGCATTTATTAGATTGTAATAACTGTAAAAATTACTATAAATCCATGAAATCATTTTATGAAAATTTAACTTCTGCATTCAATGTTGAAGTGCCGACAGATTTGGAATCAAATATCCTTGCCAATATGCGTTTTGATGAAAAACTGACGACTGCAGTAGAGGTTGAGATACCAGAAGGTCTGGAGTCTCGTATATTAACGGCTCAAAGTATGAGTGGGGCGGATACGAGTAATGTTCATGAATTAAAGCCTCGTTCAAAAACCACATCTACCAGTTCAAATTCTGGTTATAAGTGGTTATCTATTGCTGCAGGACTCGTGTTAGCCATTGGCTTGTCGATTGGTACGTATCAACTCGGTGAATCACATGGCATAGAACAACAAGTTTTTGCACATGTTAACGAGGATTTATATGCTTTAGACCGAAATGATAATATTCAGCTTGCTTCGTTTAACAAGATGTTCGAGTCGCATGGTATTAAAGCTAATAATAATATTGGATCTATTAAATATGCTGGTAACTGTCCCGTTGATGGAAAGTTAGTACCTCACTTCATACTGGATTTTAATGGTTTCTCATTAACCGTTGCCTATTTGCCTGATGAAAACGCAACAAAACGTAGTATTAAGAACGGAATTTTTGATGGCGTATTGGTTGGAGCAGAGAAGGGTAGCTTTATGATTCTTGCCAATGAACAAAAGCTGTCAGAAGATATGCAAGAGTATGTGCTTAATGGTATTGAGATAGTAGATATTTAGTCAACTAAGCTGAAACTTTCAAGACTGATGCTTTCAAGATTTGCTAATTAAATTTTCTATTACGCACAGTCAATACTGTGCGTAATAGAACTAAACCCACTTAATTAATTTTCTCAATTATTTTTAATCAATACTCTGATAATACTCCATTAGAATTTTAGCCACTTCGGGTCGGGCAAATTCTTTTGGTAAGTCTTCTCCTGCCGCTAACATCTCACGAACCTTGGTGCCAGAAAGCAACACAAAATCTTCTTTAGAATGATCAGGTGCATCACGCATCATCACTACTTTGTTAAGTTTCTTGGAGTACGCAGTGTGATCAGCTCGAAAAATTTCAATGTCTAAAGCATCAGATGGCACTTCATCATCAAAGATGGTTTGAGCATCAAAAGCTCCATAGTAATCACCCACACCGGCATGGTCACGGCCAATGATAAAATGAGTGCAGCCACAATTCTGTCTGAATACAGCGTGTAATACTCCTTCACGTGGTCCGGCGTAGAGCATGTCAAAGCCGTAGCCTGTAACCATTACACTGTTTGGAGGAAAGTACACTTCGACCATTTTACGAATTGCTGAATCTCGAACGGGTGCAGGGATATCACCTTTCTTTAGTTTGCCAAGCAGCATATGAATTAATACGCCATCAGCATGCACAGCTTCTTGAGCCATTTTACAGAGTTCTTCATGAGCACGGTGCATGGGGTTACGAGTTTGGAAGCCGACTACTGTATTCCAACCACGCTCTTCAATTTCGCTGCGAATTTCGCCAGCCGTTTTAAAAGTACCTTTGAACTCTTCGCTGAAATAACTGAAATTTAATACTTGTATGGGGCCTGAAATTACAATTTTACCCAAAGACATGAAAGTCGATGCACCGATATGATCCGGGTCAGTGGTGCGATAGACCTTTTCTGTAATATTGCTAATTTGGGCATCGCTTAACTCCTCAATCGATTCAATATCTTGAATAGCGATAACAGGGTTACCTTCAACATTCGGGTCGCGCAATGCGATTCTTTTTGAATCACCTATTGCACTGATGTCATGGACTAAGTTGAGAACAGGAGTTGGCCAAAACAAACCACTACTGGTCTTCATGTTATCAGCAACCGAAACGGCATCGTCTGCAGTCATAAAGCCTTTTAAGGGGGTAAAGTATCCTGCACCTAACATCACTGCATTCGCGGCAGCAGCAGAGCTCACGATTATGGAAGGTAAATTTTCAGCTTCTTCTGCTAATTGTTTGCGAGTTACTTCGTCTTCAACAAATAAAGGCGTTAAAGTGTCCGATCCATGCGGTTTGATCATTATTATCTCCCAAGATGTTATGAATAAATTTTAAAATGTAGGTGCATATGCACTAATATTATTATTTTATTTGCAAATTACAGTATGAATACTAAATTCTAGCTAGTCGAATCTCTTAATAGTCCTATTAATTATCTTGTTTTGAACAATAATGCTACAAGTACTCTAAAACGTATTTAGTTGTAATAATCAACTAACATGGCATTACTTTAGCGATTTTAATTGAATATTCTACGTATTTATGGAGCTATTGCTCAATTTTTAATAACTATCTGTGAGAATATTCATTGATTGATAATTTATAGGCAAAGTGAAATGGATGATAACTTTGATACATTAATTAATGAAGTTTCAGAAGTGTTTGAGAATATTCCGACTACTGAAGATACTCGAACTGGAATAGAACGTCGTCATAAATTGGCGTCAGAATTTCCACTAAAAGATCATAATGGAAGTGTAGTGGTAAAGGATCGTCGATCAAAAGAAGATAGGCGCAACCTTGAAGTAGATATCGATGATATTTCAGAGTACGTCCAACCATTAAATTGAAGTAGCAGATTCAATATAATACACACTTGAATATAGATGTTGGTATGTAAAGTGTGCCACCTGATTTTCATTTAATGGTTGGACGTACTGAAAATGGCATCTGATAACTTGCTTGAGTGTTTATAACTACAGCATCACTAAATTAAGTCCTTAATGTAAGCGCAGCACGCATCTAGATTATTCTTATCATCCAGTATTCATAGATAAAAGTGGCTATAAGAGTGTTACCAGACACGGTTGGCCATCGTAAATAATGGCTCACAATAGAAATGGTCTTCGCCCATTTTATTGATAGCAACAGGTCTAATTGCTCCACCGTTTATAATCTCGTATATATGCCGTTCTAAGATTGTGTAGACTCTAGATGAATTTATGGGTATTTCTAATGCTTATAGATGTGATATCAAATTCTAGGTTGTATAGTAGCGTTAGGCTTTTGGTCAACATCTTAGTAAAATAAGAAATATGTCCAAGCTGATAATGACAAGCCTATAATGAAGAGAATAGTTAAAAAATCATTACTACTAACCATAACTATTGACGTATACATAATGATGATTCCAGCATGATATTTTCAAGCAACGCTATAAAAGTAGATTTTATTCAAGATTCGATTGCTAATCTGGTATTCGACCTTGAGGGTGAGAGTATTAATAAGCTTAGCAAAGCGGTTATCGAGCAGCTTAGTGAAGCGATTAGTGCAATTGAAGATCATGAGAATGTTAGTGCATTAATGATTTCCAGCAATAAAGATGTATTTATTGTCGGTGCAGACGTCACTGAATTCCTTGGCTTTTTCACATTACCAGAAAAAGAATTTATTCACTGGATTGAAACAACACAAACTCTATTTAGCCGGATTGAAGATTTGCCGATGCCTACCGTAACTGCAATAAATGGTTATGCATTAGGAGGAGGTTGTGAGTTAGCCTTATCTACTGATTATCGTGTGATGGCAGATATTGCTCGTATTGGTTTGCCAGAAGTAAAATTAGGAATATTCCCTGGTTGGGGTGGAAGTGTGCGTTTGCCAAGGCTCATTGGTGCTGATAACGCACTAGATTGGATTTGCACAGGTGAACAAAAGAGAGCAGATGAAGCATTTAAATGTCATGCAGTAGATTCTGTGGTCGCAATAAATCAATTGCATGATGCTGCTTTACATATAATTCAGCAATGTTTAGACGGCAAGCTTGATTATCAAAAACGCAAACAAGAAAAACGACAACCACTTCAGCTTAGTCAATTAGAAAGTATTATGGCGTTTGAATCTGCCAAGGCTGTGGTTGCAGCTAAGGCGGGTCGGCACTTTCCTGCTCCATTAGCCGCGATTGAAACTGTTCAACATCATGCAACCATGCTGCGCGATGAAGCTATGCAAGTTGAGGCGCATGGATTTGTCAAAATGGCAAAAACCAAAGTGGCAAGAAATCTGGTGGGTTTGTTCCTCAATGATCAACGTATCAAGAAAGTAAGTAGATCATATGGGAAAAAAGCACTACCCATAAAGCAAGCAGCCGTATTGGGTGCGGGTATTATGGGTGGCGGAATAGCCTACCAATCTGCATGTAAAGATATCCCAATTATCATGAAAGATATCAAGCAAGAAGCGCTTGAGTTAGGTAAAAGTGAAGCAGGTGGGTTGTTACTCAAGCAAGTAAAGCGTGGAAAAATCAAGCCTGAAGACGTAACGGATACGTTAGCAAAAATTGATACAACGTTAAGTTATGGTGACTTCTCCAACACAGATTTGGTGGTTGAAGCGGTAATTGAAAATAAAAATATTAAGTCATCTGTGCTCGCGGAAGTTGAGCAGCATGTGAAAACTGATTGTATTCTTACTTCAAACACTTCAACTATTTCAATTACAGAACTTGCAGAGTCATTGCAACGTCCTGAACAATTTTGTGGTATGCATTTCTTCAATCCTGTTTACAGAATGCCACTAGTTGAGGTGATTCGTGGTGAGAAATCAAGCGATACGGCCATCGCGACGACCGTCGCATATGCAGAAGCCATGGGAAAGACACCAATTGTCGTCAATGATTGTGCAGGATTTTTAGTAAATCGTGTCTTGTTTCCCTATTTTGCAGGTTTTGACGCGCTCGTTAGAGATGGTGTAGATATACAACGCATAGATAAGGTAATGGAAAAGTTTGGTTGGCCAATGGGTCCAGCTTACTTGTTAGATGTCGTTGGTATAGATACAGCGCACCATGCTTCAGAAGTCATGGCAGATGCATATCCTGAGCGAATGAGTAAAGAATTTAAATCTGCAACTGATGCGCTCTATGAAAATAAGAGATTTGGCCAAAAGAATAATATTGGCTTTTATAAATATGAGCTTGATAAAAGAGGTAAGCAGAAAAAACTAGCAGACGAAGCTGTTTCGATAATTATTGAAACGATACGTGTAAATTCAATCGAAATTACAGACGAAGAAATTATTGATCGTATGATGATTCCGATGTGTATGGAAACGGTGCGTTGTGTAGAAGAAGGTATTGTTGATCATCCGCTAGATGCTGATATGGGGCTGATATTAGGTATAGCATTCCCGTCTTTTAGAGGTGGAGCACTACGATATATAGAAGAAACAGGGATGCAAGAGTTTTGTGATCGAGCAGAAAAGTACTCAAACATTAGTCCTATCTATGTTCCTACAAAAGGTTTGGTAAAAATGGCTAAAAAGAAAGAATCTTTTTATCCTAAAGTTGGCTAGCTTGAATATAAATAATTTTGAGAAATAATATATGAGTCTTGAAAAACGCGATGCAGTAATTATTGATTGCGTCCGAAGTCCAATGGGTAAGTCTAAGAATGGCATGTATCGTAATGTTCGTGCTGAAATGATGTCTGCAGCACTTGTAAATGCATTATTTGAACGTAACCCTAATGTAGATCCAACCGAGGTTGAAGATGTAATTTGGGGTTGTGTTAATCAAACATTAGAACAAGGTTGGAATATTGCCCGATATATTTCTCTAATGACAAAAATTCCTAATACAGCAGCAGCTCAAACTGTAAATCGCTTATGTGGTTCTTCAATGCAGTCCATACATGCTGCTGCGCAAGCTATTCATTCAAACTGCGGTGATGTATTTGTCATTGGTGGTGTTGAGCATATGGGGCATGTAGGAATGACTCATGGTTGGGACCATAATCCCGCATCGAGTAAATATACTGCAAAGGCCTCTAATATGATGGGGCTTACCGCTGAATTATTGGCTATGCAGCATAGTATTAGTCGTGAAGATCAGGATAAATTTGGATTGAGATCGCATCAGCGTGCGCATAGCGCAACGCTAGAAGGCCGATTTAAAAAAGAAATTATTCCCATAGAAGGCCACGATGAAAATGGGTTTATGCAATTATGTGAAGTTGATGAAGTAATTCGGCCAGAGACATCATTAGAAAAACTTGCAGGACTACGGCCAGTTTTCAAACCGAGTGGCGGCACGGTTACGGCAGGTACATCTTCTGCACTTTCAGATGGTGCATCTGCAATGATCATTATGTCTGCTGAGCGTGCACAAGCATTAAATTTAAAGCCTAAAGCTAAAGTGAAATCAATGGCTGTCGCAGGAGTGGACCCTGCGATCATGGGTTATGGGCCGGTTCCTGCTACTCAAAAAGCATTAAAGCGAGCCGGAATGAGTATTGAAGATATTGAATATGCAGAATTAAATGAAGCTTTTGCTGCACAATCATTACCTGTGCTCAAAGATTTAGATTTGCTGGATAAAATGGATGATAAAGTTAATTTAAATGGTGGCGCAATAGCATTAGGACATCCGCTCGGTTGTTCGGGTGCCAGGATCAGCACAACGTTGCTACACATAATGGAAGATAAAGATGCTACGATAGGTTTAGCAACCATGTGTATTGGCCTAGGGCAGGGGATTGCTACTATTTTTGAACGAATTTAAGTCTTTCTAATTCTTTAATTTTCCAGGTCATTTTCTATAGCCGCAATAGCGTATTGTGTTTTGCTCACATAGTCGTAATTATTATTTAACCTTTTAATTCCATCAATTTAATAAATTTATTATCTGATAAGTTACTGACTATAGTGAACCAAGTCAGATGATTGCATATATCAGTGAACAATTATTAAAAAAGTTTTCTATTAAATGTTTCACACTTATTAGTTGTTTAGAAATCTTAGCTTAAGGAATAAGCATAAATCATGCGAAAATTTTCTCTCCCACCAAGTGCGAAGAGCATTATAAAAAAACGATTAGCTTCTTTGGCTATATTTATTATGTTGGGTGTTTTGCTGATTTATGAAGAGCCGACAATTGAAATTGCATGGGTTACTGCAATATTATTGTTAACGATTTACCTGTTTGCGTTTGAAGTGGTTGAAGTAGACATTGCGGCCATTACCATAATGGTTGTACTGGGTTTAACAAGTTTGTTTGCTCCAATAATGGGTTTAGAGCAAGGCTTGGTGGATACGGCGCATTTGTTTGATGGTTTTTCGAGTAACGCCGTGATGTCCATTATTGCAGTGATGATAATAGGTGCAGGTTTAGATAAAACAGGAATAATGAGCAAAGTGGCTGCCTTTATTTTAAATATTGGCGGCACTTCTGAAAAACGTATTATTCCCATTATCTCAGGCACGGTTGCATTTATTTCATCATTTATGCAAAACGTCGGTGCAGCAGCACTTTTCTTGCCAGTTGTTTCACGTATTTCTTCTCGTGCAAAGTTACCTATGTCGCGTTTATTAATGCCGATGGGGTTTTGTGCAATTTTAGGGGGGACGGTCACCATGATCGGATCTTCGCCATTAATCTTGCTGAATGATTTAATACTGACATCCAATGCCGCTCTGCCTGATGATCAGCAAATGAAAACCTGGGGGTTGTTTTCGGTCACTCCGGTTGGTGTTTCTTTAGTGGTAACCGGTATTTTGTATTTTGTGATATTCGGGCGTTATGTTTTACCAACATCACAAACAGAAAGTACGACCTCTAGTGGCAATACACTGAAGTATTTTCATGATGTGTATGGAGTGGACTATGATCTCTATGAAGTAGTAGTGCCTGATGTGAGTGATATTATTGGCAAGCATCTAGATGATTTTGAAGATAAATACCAGTTGCGAGTAATTGCAACGAAACAAACTGGCCATCAAACCCGAGTGGGCCCTGGAGCATTAGATAGGGATACCGGTTTGATGGCGGGCATGGTTCTTGGGATTACTGCAGAACCTGACAATTTAGATCATTTTGTTCAAAAATATAATTTAAAAAAACGTCCTCGACTGCGTACTTTTGCAGAAGATTTAGCAAGTAATAAAGCCGGTATCGCAGAAATAGTAATACCTCCTCGCTCGAAACTAATTAATCAAAGCGCGCGTGATATCTGGATGCGTAAAACGTATGGAATTTCGATGATTACAATGCATAGAGATGGGCATACTATGCGTGAAGTCGAAGATATCCGTAATATTCCATTTCATTCAGGTGATACATTAGTCGTACACACCACCTGGGAAGCATTAATGCGCCTGGAGAAAGACAATAACTTTGTGGTGATTACCAGCGAATATCCACACGAAGAATTGCGACCCAATAAAGTGTTGTGGGCAGGAACCTTCTTTTTGATAGCACTATCACTAGTGTTGTTTACCGATATTCGATTATCGATTGCGTTGTTGACCGGTGCTATTGGTATGGTGCTAAGTGGTGTTTTACGAATTAATGAAGCCTATGAAGCCGTATCATGGAAAACAGTCTTTTTGCTGGCGAGCTTAATTCCACTGGGGATGGCAGTTGAGCAAACAGGTACAGCTAAATGGATTGCGGAGCAGACGTTATTAGTGGTGGGTAATATGCCTATCTGGGTGGTTCAAGCTGCGATGGCAGTGTTAGCGACGTTCTTTACGCTGGTCATGTCTAATGTAGGTGCAACCGTTTTGTTAGTTCCGTTAGCTGTGAATATCGCGATTGGTGTAGGGGCTGATCCTGCGTTGTTTGCACTTACCGTTGCCATTGCTACCTCTAATTCATTTCTTATACCTACCCACCAAGTAAATGCTTTGATTATGGGTCCTGGTGGTTATCGTGTGCCTGATTTTATGCGCGCAGGTGGAGTTATGACTATTTTATTCTTAGTGGTATCTGTAACGGTATTAAATTTGTTTTATTAGAAAATCTTTTTAGTTGTTTTTTATTGGCTATATGATGAAATTAATCTGGATTATCAAGTAGTTCTAAAATTTCATCAATATAGTCTAATAGGGCGCATGCCATCATATCGTTCTGCTTCTTATCGCCTATTTTAGAAAGTGCAGATAATGCTGCAGAGACTTTCTTGGTGTCTTGCTTGGCAGTTAAACTATTTAACTGATTTGTACGATTGATATGCTCTTGTAAATTATCCAAGTGAATCTTTGCTGCAGCTTGATCACGCTCATCGTCAAGTATTTGTGGAAAATAGATTTGTGCTTGCGTAGTGAATTCAGCAATAGCTTCATGAATGCCGGGTTGTAGATAATCATCTAATTTCTCATCTAATGGCGGAATAGCAGCGTTGCTAATTTTATTTAAATCTATTTTATCATTATTGCTCATTAGTACGTTCTTTCATGTGGTGTGAAGTGCGTCACACGTTGTAATAAAATGGTTATAAAAGTCTATTAAAAGCTTAGATATTGAATAATAACCTAGATTTAGGTTTGGATTGCACCATGTTAATGAGTGTGAAAAATGTCAGATTGCCGCTTATTTCACATAAACCCATGTCTTAATTGGGTAGTATGGCAATGGTGTTGAATTGGTTAATCAAAGGGCTAAGCCACATAGTTCAGTCCGATAATCAAGAGAAATATACACATACCAAGGAGGTGTTATGTTAGGAACTAGTTTATTGTTGATTGTCTGGTTGATGGGATTTCTATTTATATCTAGTGGTTTAGAGAAGTCGCAAAAACTACAGAATGGCGAGCTGACTGTATATCCTGAAAAACGCATGGCGTTTGGAGTAGGGTTAGTAGCTTACGTTGGAATTTCTTTTGTACTTGCAATCGTTGTGAGTATTTAAAAAATATCTCAATTTCAATTATATTTTAAAAGTATTTATTCTATTAAATCATTGTCAGCAATATGCTGATAGTATTTAAGTTTTTATAAACTTTAATACTTGCCCGTTATTACACCAGCGTTGTCCAGTAGGTAGGGGTCCGTCCATAATAAGGTGTCCATGGTGCCCTCCGCATTGCGCGCAACGGTAACCTGTTTTAGGCCAGATTCCTTTTAAATCTGTATAGGTTTCAAAGTGTCCATGTATGTGATCATGGAAGCTTGGCCAACCTGTGTTGCTGTTGTATTTCATTTCTGATGTAAATAATGCTAAATCACAGCCATGGCAATAATAGGTGCCATGCTCATAAAACTTAGTGTATTTGCTGGAATAACGTGGCTCTGTAGCTCCGGTTCTGAGGA
Organism: uncultured Thiotrichales bacterium; assembly: GCA_964517365.1. Taxonomy (GTDB): domain Bacteria; phylum Pseudomonadota; class Gammaproteobacteria; order UBA4575; family UBA4575; genus JABDMD01. Next base: position 29,186 of record CAZFEP010000008.1, read on the forward strand.
TGGCGTATTGAGTCGAAGTTAAGGTCTCTCGCCAAAATTGATCTTTTTTAACCCATTTCTTGATATCTGCATCTGCATGTATGGCAATACGATTATGTTTTGAATTTACCTGAAGGATAGTGAAGAGGGTAAATCCGCCTGCGGCTAAAAGAAAATTTCTTTTGTTCAATTGAATTCCAAGTTCACGATACTAATATTAATTTGATAGTGTAACGCTTCTAGAAGTTTCAATAACAGGCATATAAAATTATTATATTACGCTTTATGTATAGTCTGTAAGTAAATGAATAAAAACATAATTATTGTTCTTTTTTTAGTTGTGGCTTGTGTTTTAGCCCAATTAAGCCTCATGTTTGAAGTTGATTGGATGCAGTATTCCAGAGCTGAAATTGGTGATGGACAATGGTGGAGGTTTATTACTGGAAATCTAGTGCATTTAACTTGGCGACATTTATTGATGAATGTTCTTGGGTTGATTGTAATCGTTATATTATTTCCAAATGGCGTGAGTCTGAAAGTCTTGGTTTTGGCGATAATCGCTTGCTGTTTGTCAGTGACCATAGGGCTGTGGGTATTTAGCCCCGGTGTACAATGGTATGTCGGTCTTTCGGGAGTATTGCACGGGTTGTTAGTGGTCCTAATCGTTATGGAATATTTCTCTCAGAAACATAGTGAGGAACACGGCAAGAAACACGGCAAGAAACACAGAGAAGAAAACTGGTTAAATATAATTCTTTTTGCGGCACTCATAGTTAAATTAATATGGGAAGGTGTAATGGGACCCATGCCGGGTAGTGAATCAGCAGCGGGTGGCGCAGTGATCGTCCAATCACACTTTTATGGATTTATCGGCGGATTATTATATGCTGCTTACATAATCATAAAAAATAATATGTTAAAGAAATGACTGAAAGTAAAATATCACAAGAATTGTACAGAGAATTTCATCAATTCAGCCGTAAACTCACCTTTGCAACGATAGGCTTAGTCGCCCTAGTGGCATTAGGCGTATGGATGTTCGAGATTGATGTGGGCGGGAATAGGACCACTGCTATGGGAGCAATGTTTATGCTGTTAGCTTTATTTACCTACAAAATTCCTCATATTAGTTATAAATATTTATTAAATAAGTATAAAAATGACACTGAAAAGCGTAATGCAATCGGTTACGACTGGAAACAGTTTCGCGACATCGCCATGCAGAGAAGATATTAAAAAAGCATACTAATTAGTTGCTAAAATCAATGATTTGCATCGCTTGGCTGCAATAATTAGCGCAGTATCTGAGTGCGCTTTCACAATTGCAGCATGATGTCTATGGTACATAGTGAAATTATTTTATGCATTTAATCTAGAGCAGATAGTTAACTGCTAACAACTAGTTAGGTCAGGTAATCAACTCAGTTATGTTAAGCATATTCCGTAAGAAGACATTACGTACCTCATTTTTTCCACGTGAGGAGAGAGCCGCTATTAATGGTGATGTCTACGTGAAGCGCACTGGTTTATCCACTCTCAAAGCTAACCAAGGCAATTTGAGTGCAGGGGGCTTGTATATTTCTATTCCTAATCACGATTTAGAGCGTGGGAAAAAGGTTGAGATCGTTTTAGTGAGTAAACATGGCTCATTACGACGAATTACTAGGTTGATGGGCATCGTAATCCGCACAGATGAGCAGGGAGCCGCAATGGTGACCTATAAGAAAGACAATATGAATTCTAAACAGCATTTGTTGACGGAAGAACAACTATTAAAACAAGAATTTGGAGATGTATAGACGATATCTTTGACAATATCTTTATGGATGGCGGCTATAAATATTGATCGTGATTGCTTATCCTCACGCTTAACGGATGATTTACCCAGATAAGCTGTCAATTCTAGCTACAACTCAAGGACTATAATACTCACTGTAGTTTCTCTCCTTCTGAAACTGACCCATGTTATATTAACCTCTAACATGGGTTTTTTTTATCCTGTTACTTTTCCAAATAAGCTTTGTCATTAAACCCAGCCAATAAACCCAGTCAATAAAC
>CAZFEP010000008.1:31322-33913 GCA_964517365.1 uncultured Thiotrichales bacterium
ACTTTTCCAAATAAGCTTTGTCATTAAACCCAGCCAATAAACCCAGTCAATAAACCGGGACATTAAACCCAGGCATTAAACGCTGTCCCGTACATGCAGGTATGTAATCCGGTATGTATATTTTATGAAAATCGAGCTGTGATAGCATCTGTTTATGAAAGCACTATTACTAATCGCACATGGAAGCCGAAGAGAAGCCTCAAATGATGAGGTGCGTGAACTTTCTAAACAGCTGGCGAAAAGAACCAACGATGAGTTCCCAATCGTTGAATGTGCTTTTCTTGAATTAGCAGACCCATTGATACCAGATGGTGTAACGGCATGTGTGCAAAAGGGAGCAGAAACTGTAACCGTACTCCCGTATTTTCTTTCTGCTGGAAGACATGTGGTAACGGACATACCCGAAGAACTCGAAAAAGCCCAAGCTCAAAACCCAAATATAACGATTAAAACCGCACCTTATCTCGGTTCTGCTGAGGGTGTTAGCGAAATATTGATCGACTTAAGTAAACAAGCTAGATAATACATTCTAGTTATTTTATTGACATTCAAGGTTATGCCTACAGTGATGATTTTTGCTCATCAAATGACACTGACGCTTAATAGTTAGATTTCAATTTTCTCTAATTGTTTTTGTAAGTCTGTAGAGTCTTGTGAGGCATAAGGTGAATTTCTTATCTTGTCATGTACTTTCATTCGGTAGCGAACAAACTGATCGACCTCAGTAAAATGCATAAACGGGTTTCCTTCCAGTTCCTCTTTAAAGGAAGATGACTTTTGTGTTGCATAGTTGTGACCTGGATGAATGACAATATCCTTCTCCAAATCTGTTTTAAAACGCTTTAGGGTAGAATACATCTGTTCAGGGTCACCGCCATGCATATCACAGCGACCACAACCAAATACAAATAAAGTATCACCTGTAATTAAATCATCGCCCGCACGGTAACAAGTAGAACCAGGTGTGTGGCCAGGTGTATGCATGACTTCAATTTCAGTGTCACCAATCGTAATGTTATCACCACCATGATGTAGTGTCGGCTTACTTAAATGCTTGCCCCAAAATTCTGCTTCTTTTTTGAGTATATGAACTTCAGCATCATATTGATCCAGGACTTCCTCTAAGCCATTGATGTGATCATTATGACTATGGGTTAATAAAATATCGGTTATGGTTATATCAAGCTTGTTAGCGTGCTCTATAATTTTATCTACTTCCCAAGCGGGATCGACCACTGCTGCAGTATTGGTTTTATTGTCTATTAAAAAATAAACAAAATTTTCCATTGGACCCAGTTCTAGTGCATAAACTGTATGAGAGGTTGTTTCAATAGTGCCCATAAATTAATTATTAGTTTATTAATATAGAATTAAATTGTAGCAAGCTTTGAATTAAAATATTAAGTGAAGATATGAAAACTTTAAAAGATTATATTGATTTCAATTTAGAAATATTATCTATTGGGCTGAATCCATCAACGATTTCTGTGGAAAGAGGTTATTACTTTGCTAATCCGAGGAATCGATTTTGGAGTGCTTTGAATGCAAGTGATCTAGTGCCAGAAATTCTAAAGCCATCAGAAGCATCCCAAGATAAGTTGTTTGAAAAATATAAAATAGGTTTTACAGATGTTGCAAAAAGGCACTCTTCGATGGGTAAGGATATGCTAGCTGCGGATTTTAAAAATTATGCGCCAGTATTAGAGTCAGTAATTATTAAATATCAACCTAAAATTTGTTGGTTTCATGGCAAGGTCGCTATCAATAAATTCTTGCAATATAGTAGTTTGAATAAAAATGAATTTGGCCAGGGAAGAAAGATAGACTGGGGTCTGCAAAATTTCAAAATAAATACATCTACAGTGTTTGTTACCCCTAACCCAAGTCCAGCAAACGCAGCTTATTCACTTGATACGATAATCGAATGGTATAACAAATTGAAGGCGTTGGATTGTGGCGGGGAAAAGTAATGGTTAAACTGTCGTTTTAATCTACTCATCACTGGGCTAAACCATATGAATAATTCATCAATGGGTTTTTTCTTTAGAATATTGTTTCTGGTTCCTTTTCTGTTGATTTTATGGTCTTGTACAAATAACACAGAAGTAAAAGATAATGACGCTAAGGCTACCGAAGCATTGGTGGGTGTGTGGCGTGGTGATGGATCTTATGAAGATGAAGAAGATGCAGGATGGGCCGAATCTTGGAAAATGGTACGCGGGTCGGATGGAACCTATGAAGTAGATTACATCATCATGCATGATGCGGATAAGCTTTATGAAAAATCTTCTGATGCCGGCACATGGATGTATAAGGATGGCATCTATACCGAAGTTAATGGCAATGGTGACAATATTATCTATGATGTATTTTCAGTCAAAAAAGACAGGTTTGAATATAATATTGCACAACGCAAAGGATCTGCGAATATAGAAGAAACTAAAACAGTAAATGATTTTCAGTTGCAGGGCCCACCTGAGGGGTATTCAGAAGTGTCTTATGAATTGCCTGGTGAGTTACCAAGTGAATTGCAAAGTGAACTTCAAGATGAACTTCAAGATGACCTGCAGCTTGAAGTGCCTATTGAAAAT
>CAZFEP010000008.1:34013-36000 GCA_964517365.1 uncultured Thiotrichales bacterium
GAAGCACCGAATGAACCTTAATGTTAGCGATCAAGTTAACTAGAATAATAACTAACAAAACACTACATATTAACGATGTTTAATTATCGATCATTAGCATTTTTAGGTTTTGCTATATGTGTTGCATCGATGTTGTTCGCTGTACTTTATCTAGAAAGAGTCTTGTATTTAGACCCATGTCCACTATGTATTTTAGATAGAGTAGTGATTATGTCGTTAGCAGCGTTATTTTTGCTTGCTGTATTGGTAGGACCAAAAACGATTTTCACAAAAATTAATGGCCTTCTTTGTATACTGCTTTCTATCGTAGGCATAGGGCTAGCTTCAAGACATATTTGGTTGCAAAACCTTCCCAAGGACCAAGTGCCAGAATGTGGCCCGGGTTTGTACTTTATGTTGGATACCTTGCCGCTTTTCGAGACATTGAGGAAAACGCTTACGGGTTCAGGGTCGTGTGCTGATGTGAGTTGGGAATTTGCTGGATTGACCATTCCTGAGCAGACATTAATTTTATTTGTAATATTATTGATATTATCTGTTATTCAGACCCTACGTCCTCGAAAATCTATTTAATCCTGTTAGGTAACTGCTAGAATTCATTTCTTTTGTAGAAGGTCTTTGTACCTAATTACAGTATTTGGTCTTAATGCCTATATATAAGAAATAGTTTGAGAAAATTGTGAGTACATCCGCTAGAGACATTCATCCCATTCCAAATCGTGCGCCCAAAGCAACGAAATTTGTCGAATTGCATGGTGATTATGGTACTACCGATTTTATCATGCGGCGTGGAGAGGTGTTGCCTGAAGTAAATGTAGCCTATGAAGCGTGGGGGCAGCTCTCTGAAACACATGACAATGCGGTATTGGTTTTCACAGGCTTATCTCCTTCTGCACATGCATGTTCATCACCAGAAGACCCCAGTCCAGGTTGGTGGGAATATATGATCGGTCCGGGTAAACCAATCGATACAGATCGCTTTTATGTTGTATGTGTAAATTCATTAGGAAGTTGTTTTGGTTCAACCAGCGCCAACTCAATTAACCCCAAGACCGGTAAGCAATACTGTTCAGCATTTCCTGAACTTACCATCGAAGATATCGCTAAAGCCGGTCATCATGCTATGCAAGAACTTGGTATAGAGCATTTATGTGCGGTAATTGGTGCTTCTATGGGAGGCATGTCTTCACTTGCTTATGCATTGCAATATCCTGATGAAGTAGATCATGTGGTCACGATTTCAGCGGCTTGTAGGTCATTGCCACTCGCCATTGCAATGCGGTCGTTGCAGCGTGAGATTGTCCGTTGTGACCCGGATTGGAAAAACGGTTGCTATGAGCCGGATGAAGAACCAAAAAATGGAATGGTGTTAGCGCGTAAGCTTGGCTTAGTATCTTATCGTGCAGCAGAAGAATGGAATGAGCGCTTTAATCGAGCACGCATAGATCCTGCTAAGCGAGGTAAAGATAAGTTTGGTATTGAGTTCGAAGTTGAATCTTACCTGGACTATAACGCACATAAATTTGTGGAAAATTTTGATGCAAATAGTTATCTGTATTTATCACGTGCGATGGATTTATTTGATGTGGCAGAACATGGTGGCTCTGTAAATGCAGGGCTTGCAAAAGTGCATGCTAAAAGGACATTAGTAATTGGGGTGGATACTGATATTTTATTTCCTATTCAACAACAAGAAGAAATATATAACGGAATTAAAAATGCAGGGCGTATGGTTGAATTTGAACGCATCGCATCGATGAAAGGACACGATGCATTCTTGATAGACGAGGAGCTATTTAGTCCTGTTATTCGTAAGTTTTTTGCCGAGATAGAATAGTCGTTTTGATATTAGCCTAACGCTTATTGATATCCACATAATCTCTTTCGTCGGAGCCCGTGTATAACTGACGTGGACGACCAATTTTAGCTGCAGGATCACTCATATGTTCTTTCCAATGTGATATCCAACCAACTGTTCTAGCAAGTG
>CAZFEP010000009.1:0-9470 GCA_964517365.1 uncultured Thiotrichales bacterium
ACCATAGTGGTGGCCCCATAACGCTGGTTAACTACTGCATTAAATCAGTTGTCTCTATATCGCTAGTCTTCACGTTTATAGGAAGAGAACGATAGTGAGTTACTTCTTTAGTTGCAGTGTTCATGACTAACTCAAAATAAACATTTTTTTGCTGGTTATATACCTTGATGGTTTCCAAGCCATTTTCTTTGCTTACATAAGTTTGGTTTAACATAGTATTTTTTGACATGTTAATTAATAACGTTACTAGTAAGCCTTGATTACCAAGTAAGCGCGCCACCGGTTTGGTACTCGGTTACACGTGTTTCAAAGAAGTTCTTTTCTTTCTTGAGGTCTAAAATTTCAGACATCCATGGAAAAGGATTACTCACATTGTCGTATTGTTGTGGTAAGCCGATCTGTGAAAAACGTCGATTGGCAATGAACTGTAAATATTCTTCAAACATGGGGGCATTCAGGCCCAAGATGCCACGAGGCATGGTGTCGTATGCATATTGTGTTTCAAGATCTACACCGCTCTTGATTAGATCGATCATTTCCTGTTGGAACTCATCAGTCCATAAGTGTGGGTTCTCTAATTTAATTTGGTTGATTACGTCAATGCCAAAGTTCATGTGCATAGACTCATCACGCAAAATATATTGAAACTGTTCTGCAACGCCAGTCATCTTGTTACGTCGACCCATAGAAAGTATTTGTACAAATCCTACGTAGAAGAAAATGCCTTCAAACACTACATAGAATGCAATTAAGTCACGAAGTAAACGTTGATCGTCTTCTACAGTGCCAGTATGGAAGTCCGGGTCACCCAAGCTGTTAGTATAAGGCAGTGCCCATTCCGCTTTCTTGGCTACCGCAGGTAATTCGCGATACATATTGAATACTTCTCCTTCATCTAAGCCTAAAGACTGGATGCAGTATTGATAGGCATGGGTATGAACAGCTTCTTCAAAAGATTGGCGAAGTAGGTACTGACGACATTCAGGGTTAGTGATGTGCTTATACACTGCTAACACTAGGTTGTTAGCTACTAACGAGTCTGCAGTTGAAAAGAAGCCTAGGTTACGCTTTATGATAGTGCGTTCATCTTCGGTTAATCCTTCTGGATTTTTCCACAAGGAGATATCTGCATTCATATTGACTTCTTGAGGCATCCAGTGATTTGAGCAGCCATCTAAATACTTCTGCCAAGCCCATTCATATTTAAAAGGCACTAGCTGGTTAAGGTCTGCGCGGCAATTGATAATCTTCTTGTCGTCTACCTGGATACGATCCGCACCCATTTCAATACCTTCTAAACCGGTTACGCCACCTGTTTCGTTGCTATTTTCTTTGGCGTTTTTATTTTCAATTTCTTGTAGTTCTTCTGCAGCAACTTCATCGCGCAAGTTTTGTAGGGCTTGTGTAGCTCTAGTGATGGAAGTGTTGCTTGGGTTTGCTACAACCTCATCAAAAGTATGAATTTGTGCTTGTTCTTTTATTTTTTCTACTCCTGCTGCAGCCTTAGTTGCCTCAGGCCCTAATGTTGGAACATTTTTTGTTGTTATCGTTTCTGTAAACACGGCAGGTGTTGTTGTATTTGTGGTAACGCGTGAATCAGCGATTGGATCTTCCCAGTTTTGCATAATTTCTTTCTCCTCTAGTTAAAACCTAGTTTATAAAAAATATTTTCAATTATTTTCTAAGCTAGGTTTTGGTCAAACGTAATATATTTTTTAGGTATTGGTTTTCAGCTATTGGCAGGCTTCACACTCAGGGTCCAGGATCGAGCAAGCTTGCGGCGCAGTAGACTCGTTACTAACGGCATTAAGTTTGCTTTCTCGGCCTTCAACTGTGCTTTTCTCAACATGCGTGGCGCCCATAGAGCGTAAGTAGTAAGTGGTTTTTAAACCACGTACCCAAGCCAGCTTGTATAAATTATCCAGCTTTTTGCCTGATGGCTCTGACATATATAAATTGAGTGACTGTGACTGATCAATCCATTTTTGTCGGCGTGAACCTGCCTCCACTAACCAACGTGGATCGACTTCAAATGCGGTTGCATATAGATCTTTTATATCTTCTGGTACACGATCAATCGCTTGTACGCTGCCATCATAATATTTGAGGTCATTAGCCATGACTTCATCCCAAATACCGCGTTGTTTTAAATCGTTAATTAAATGTGGATTAGTTACCGTAAACTCGCCTGACAAATTCGATTTTACAAACAAGTTTTGATAGGTAGGCTCAATGCTTTGTGTTACACCACAAATATTAGAAATGGTTGCAGTCGGTGCAATGGCCATGGTGTTTGAGTTGCGCATACCTACGGCTTGAACACGCTGGCGTAAGCTATCCCAATCCATAGTGCTGCTGCGATCTTGTTTTAGGTAATCGCCGCGACCTTGTTCCAATAGTTCAATGGAATCAATGGGTAAAATGCCTTGGTCCCACAATGAACCTTTATAGGATGCATAGACGCCGCGTTCTTCTGCCAGGTTGCTAGAAGATTGAATAGCGAAATAACTAATCGCTTCCATCGAGTGGTCAGCAAACTCTACCGCTTGCTGAGTGCTATAGGCGATGCGTTGCTTATAAAGCGCATCTTGAAAGCCCATTATGCCTAAGCCCACTGGACGATGACGCAAGTTAGAACGTTTCGCTTTATCTACGCTGTAATAGTTGTATTCAATTACATTGTCTAACATACGCATAGCTGTAGAGATGGTTTGCTCTAACTTTTTAAGGTCTAGTCCGTTCTCATTAATATGTGCAGGAAGGTTTACTGAGCCCAGATTACAGACCGCAATTTCATCTTGCTTGGTATTTAGTGTGATTTCAGTGCATAGATTAGAAGAGTGCACGGTACCGGTATGCTGTTGTGGCGAGCGCAGGTTGCACGGGTCTTTAAATGTAATCCAGGGATGGCCGGTTTCATACAACATGCCAAGCATTTTTCTCCATAGATCATTGGCACCTAATCTTTTGAAGTTTTTAATCTCACCATTGTCTGCCATGTTCTCATAAGCTTCATAACGCTCTTCAAAAGCTTTGCCGCTCAAGTCATGTAAGTCAGATGTTTCATGTGGTGAGAATAATGTCCATTGTTTGTCTTCACTGACGCGCTTCATGAATAAATCAGGCACCCAGTTGGCGGTGTTCATATCATGTGTGCGGCGGCGATCATCGCCTGTGTTTTTACGCAAGTCTAAAAATTCTTCGATATCTAAATGCCAGGTCTCAAGATATGCACACATCGCACCTTTGCGCTTACCACCTTGGTTTACGGCCACAGCAGTATCATTGGCTACCTTAAGAAACGGAACCACGCCTTGTGATTTGCCATTCGTGCCCTTGATGTGCGCACCCATTGAACGAACAGGAGTCCAGTCATTGCCTAAACCACCTGCAAATTTGGATAACATCGCATCATCTTGAATGGCTTCAAAAATTCCATGCAGATCATCCGGCACAGTGGTTAAGTAGCAAGAAGACAGTTGTGGGCGCAACGTGCCAGAGTTAAATAAGGTCGGCGTTGAGCTCATGAAGTCAAAAGAAGATAGCAGCATGTAGAATTCAATCGCTCGTTCTTCGCGCTCCACTTCATTTAATGCCAAGCCCATTGCTACACGCATGAAAAATGCTTGTGGCAATTCAAAGCGTGTGCCTTCGGTTTGAATGAAATAACGGTCATACAAAGTTTGCATGCCAAGGTATGTGAATTGGTGATCACGCTCGGGCTGCAATGCTTGACCAAGTTTTCTTAGGTCATATTCACTCGCAAGTTTAGGGTCTAGCAGTTCTAGATTTATAGCTTTATGAATATAATGTTCAAAGTAATCCGCGTATTGGTAAGACATTTCCTTGAAAGTGGCTGCAGTAGGCATACCGTATACAAAAGAAAGTGCTTCACGGCGTAGCGTATCTAACAATAAACGTGCTGCGACGTAGGTGTAATTGGGTTCTTGTTCTATCAAGGTACGCGCACTCATGGTAACCGCAGTGCCAACTTCAAATTCTGGTATGCCGTCGTATAAGTTGCGTAATGTTTCGTCAATGATCGGTCGAGCGGGTACATCGGCTGTCTCAGCACAGGCTTCTTCAACCATGCGAACGAGGCGTTCAATATCCAGAGGTTTTAGTGTGCCAGCGTCATCTTTAACATTTAAATTAGGTGCATCACTTTCTTGTTGGTTGGCGTTTGCAGCCAACTCGATTTGCATGCGTTCCTGAGCACGCTCATCACGATATAGAACGTATGCACGCGCTATTTTATGATGTTCACTGCGCATCAGGGCTAATTCCACCTGGTCCTGGATATCTTCTATATGAAAGGTGCCGCCTTGTGGCCGACTGCGTGACAGCGCGTAGAACACCTTGTCAGTGATCTCGTCTACCATTTCATGTATTCGCGTTGACGCAGCTGCATGACCGCCTTCAACTGCAAGGAAGGCTTTAGTGACTGCGACTTTGATCTTTTCACGATCGAAGGTAGTTACTTTGCCGTTACGGCGAATGACTCGATATTGGCCGGGTGCTGTAGCGGCAATCTGTAGTTCGCTTGGTGTATTGGATTCTTGTGGGGTGTTTGGGGTTTTTTCTTCGGCAATAGTAGTGACTTCTGACTGCATTGGATCTCTCAGCTTGATTTTGTAAGTTATTGTTTTTAAGTCCTTTTTTTCACGCTTCCTTTGAATTATTTTTATAGCTTCAGGTTAACTGAAGGGGGATGCTGTGAAGAGGGAATACTATAAATTGGGGTAGGAAATCCGTCAAGCACAACATCTTGTGTGTATTCATAAGAATAAGCTGTGGATAAGCCGTTGGTTTATTACAATTGAGTTAAAATACCCTGAACGTTCGTGGGGTTGGTGAAAAGCAAGCATTATTTGATGCTTCTGGCTTAAAATATTTTGATTGGATGGATAAAAAAGTTTTATAAATTTTCTTAATATTTGTCGACCTGTTCACATTGAAATGAGTAAATCCGACCGTTTAAATTATTTTAAATACTTCAGAAATTGAATTCAGAGGTATTAAGTAAAGAAAATGTTTGCTTCATGATGAGAGATGTATCCAAGCTTCGTAATCTTAATCACTCATATTTAAATTAATGTAATTACATGCAATTTCGTTCAAGAACTGAAGAGCCGCACAAACAACGAACAGATTTCAAAAATTTGTTGAAAATGTTCCCTTATATATGGGCATATCGTTGGCGCGTATTAATTGCTTTGGGTTGTTTAATAATCGCCAAAGTGGCGACCGTGGCCGTGCCTTTGATTTTAAAGCGTATTGTTGATTCGCTAGATGTTGAGGCGAGTTTATTATTATTGCCATTAGGATTGTTGCTGGCATATGGGGCGCTTCGATTAACCACCGCTATATTTAATGAATTACGTGACGTGTTGTTTGCACGTGTGCGTTATCGCGCTATTCAAAAACTTTCTACACGCGTGCTTGAGCATTTGCATAATCTGCCCTTGCGTTTTCATTTAGAAAGACAAACCGGATCCATCACACGTGATTTAGAACGAGGCACACAAAGTTTATCTTCGATTATTAACTACATGGTATTTATTATTGTGCCGACTTTTGTCGAGTTGGGTTTGGTGGCCGTTATTCTCTTAGGTGCCTATGCGCTGAAGTTTTCCGTTGCCACGCTAATTACTATCATCCTATATATTGGCTTTACTTTATTAGTTACCAACTGGCGTATGAAGTATCGCCATGAAATGAATAGACTAGACTCTCAAGCTAGTTCCATAGCAGTAGATAGTTTGTTGAATTATGAAACCGTAAAATATTTTAATAATGAGCGCTATGAGTTGTCGCGCTATGGTGAAACGCTTTCACAGTGGGAAAATGCTGCAGTGAAGAGTATTACGACTATGTCGATGTTGAATTTTGGCCAGGCATTTATTATTGCCATAGGCGTAACTATCATCATGATCTTTGCAGCGGGTGGTGTGGCTGATGGCACTATGACCTTGGGAGATTTGGTATTGGTGAATGCGTTGATGCTGCAATTGTTCGTTCCGTTGAATACATTAGGAATTGTCTATCGACAAATTACTTATTCGTTAGCAGACATGGATATGTTGGTGAAGTTGTTGCAAAAAGATACGGAGATTAAGGACCTGCATAATGCAGATGATTTGAAAGTGAACGCTGCAAAGATTGAGTTTGATAATGTATCATTTTCCTATAATGAAGATCGTGAAATTCTTCATGATGTATCTATCACCATTCCATCGGGGCATAAGGTTGCCGTGGTGGGGCCATCTGGCGCAGGCAAATCTACCATCGCACGGTTATTATTTCGTTTCTATGATGTAACTAAAGGTGCAGTACGTATTGATGGCCAAGATGTGCGTGAATGTACGCAGCAAAGCTTGCATGAAAACATTGCTGTTGTGCCACAAGATACTGTTTTATTTAACGAGAGTATTTATTTTAATATTCAGTATGCTAAACCGGGTGCAAGCAAAGAAGAAATTGAGCATGCTGCAAAGCTTGCCAACATCCACGACTTTATTGAACAACTACCTCAACAGTATGAAACTATTGTAGGGGAGAGAGGCTTGAAGTTATCAGGTGGTGAAAAACAACGCATTGCGATTGCACGAGCAGTATTAAAAAACCCTAGAATCGTTATTTTTGACGAGGCAACTTCAAGCTTGGATTCCCAGTCAGAAAGTATGATTTTAAATGCCATGCAAGAAGTAACTCAAGGGGTAACCACCTTGGTGATCGCACACCGCCTCTCTACGATTGTCGATGCGGATAGCATCTATGTGTTTGATAAAGGTCGAATGATTGAGTCCGGTAGTCACCGAGAGCTATTAGCTTTAAAAGGTACTTATGCCAATATGTGGGCACTGCAACAGGAAGAGCGGATTGCAGAAAAAGTGATCGAGAAATCAGCACAGTAGACTTATCTGGTGTAAATAGTAATGGACTAGTGCAAACAGAAAAGGGTTAGTACAATATTAATATGAGTAATAGCAACGAAACATCTGAACAAGCCATTAAGGAACAAGTGCTACATGCAGACTTGGCTGACCATGGTGGATGTGCAAATTCAGAGCCTTTTGCGTTGCGTGTAATGGGCGACAGTATGGAGCCTGAATTCAAGGATGGCTGCATCATCATTATTGATTCAGCCGCTTCCGTGGAGAGTGGCAGCTATGTGTTGGCGATGGTGGATGAGGAATATATTTTTCGTCAATTCATTGCTGAAGATGATCATTATTATTTGCGCGCACTCAAAGAGGGATATGAGGAGATATCACTTCCAAATCGTGATGCAGTCCGTGGTGTTATCGTTCAACGTGCAGGCACACGCCGCAAAGATCATAAGCATTACACTTAATCACCTTCAAAAATAGGTTGCTATATTCTGTGTAGCTTGCTTTTGAGCCACATCAGTCTTTTTCATTTTTTATTATTGTTGTCACGTCTAGAATTTGCCAAATAGTCATCTAATCTGCTACTTCAGCCTTTTGTCATAAAAGCATCAAAGAGCTGTAATCATTTTTTAACCTTATATGTATAGTGTCCGCCGCATTGATGAGGTGTCATTATAAATTCTAAAACAGTCTACTAATAAAGTTATCTGTTTTAGTCGAATGCTTTATTAGCGTGTTCTGGTCATCTATGCATGTGGTGGTTGGCAATAAGTGATAGAAAATTGATCAGGCACGCACAGCTGTAGTGCAGCATTAATGATTCAACAAAGTATCTTTCATTGTAAAGCCTTGATATATAGCAGAAAAGAGAGTTGGCATAGCAATTGCAACCGGTAGATATAGTAACTGCTAGTAAAGTTTTTAAGCTAATTGACGATAACACGTAGCAAGATTTAGCTCATAAATTTTATTAAATATGTAAATAGAAAAGATTCATATTAATAATTTGAACTTGAAGTGACTGGCCCCATCTAAACCAAGTAACAGAAAAATTTAAATTAACCCATAACTTTAAACTAGAGGAAATTAACCATGACGAGCGACGTAGAGAATGCATTTGCATACAACGTATTAATGCCTGACACATTACTTTTTGTATTAGGCATGACTACTGTGTTTGGCTTATTACTATTAATATTCTAATTAATATTTGTTTGACTACTTAAACGTAGATTTACCTCCCTAAGCTACGTATATAGCCCCACTAAGTAGTGGGGCTTTTTTTGTCTTGGGGAATAATTCAATTCCCGTTAATTCTTATAACTCACCTTGCTTGCGTTGCCCGCAATAGAAACCTAGCCCGGATGATTTGGATGAAAATATCGTTTTAGTGCCTTTCGAAAAATACAATACATCGCCAGCAGAGACGTGTACGGTTTCTCCACCCACTTCTTCAATGGTCATTTCACCCTCAACGATCACTTTGCACTCATCGTATGAATAAGTGTACTCAAGCGGATTGCCTGCTTCCATTCTGAAAAAGCCAAAACTTATGGGTGCATTGGCATCATTAGATGAATCAATATCTTCTAGAAAAGCATTAATGCCTTCTATGTTGAGTGAAGCCACATCCATTTTTTGTGCGTCTTTAAAATGTTTCATTGCCATGGTGATTTCCTTTTAAATTATATTTTGCTGTGTGTTGTAAGTAATTATTATGTAATCATACTTCAGTGTTTGCGTAGAAAGCATGACAATAAACCCCTACAGAACATAAAATTATTTACTAAAGATGAATTTTAAAGAAGAGCCACCTTCTACAAAAGCATTAAAACAGTATTTTATTGATGGTAATTATCAGAGCCATCCTGGCGATATGTTGGATTGCGTGGCGCATATGATTCTTGCTATCGAGAATCCTAAAGAAACCGTTCGTATTGCATTAAGTTACATGGGTAATCATTTGTCTGTTTGCAGGGCTGATGCGGGTTTTGCGACGCCAACCGATACTGAGTACACACCTTTATCAGAATTTTGTAACACGAACACTAAACCGCCTTCGGTGGCTAATTTAGTGCTTTTAAATCAGCATGAAGTGATGCAACGAGTTTGGCGCAGTCCTGCACCTGTAAAATATGAAAATGTTGTTAATAACGAAATGCTGGGAGATGTGCGTGAAATTCTATCTTCTATACAAAGTAAATCGATGCTTATGCAACGGCTTGTTTGGGAGAAGGAACCCATTGGAATTTCTTGTGTGGACCACACCGTAAAAGAGCATGAGTGGGATCCGTGGGAAGTTGAATTTATGCAGCAGTTTTGTACGAGTTTCTTTGCACCATTAGCGGGTATTAGTAACTACTGGCATAACCCCACTATGCATCAAATGTTTAAAAAACCTAGTGAGTCGGAGTTAGTAGCGATTCGACTGGCTGCAGGTGGGTTGAGCTATAAAAAAATAGCGGAAGAGCTGAGTAAATCAGTACGTACGATTGAAAATCAACTTAGAAATGCACGTCTACGACTCAATGCAACCAATCAAGCCGAACTGATAAAAAAATGTGAGCCTTGGCTTTA
>CAZFEP010000009.1:9570-33905 GCA_964517365.1 uncultured Thiotrichales bacterium
GACTCAATGCAACCAATCAAGCCGAACTGATAAAAAAATGTGAGCCTTGGCTTTAATTTATTTTTTGATGAATTTCATTGATGAGGTTACGGGCTTTTTCAATCTCATCTTTCATTTCTTTCGTTTCTCCGTATTCTCCCATGTTTCCTTCTAGTATGCCTTTAATATACGTATCAGTATTTAAGTTCATAGCGTCGAATGACTTTTGTACTAGTTTTTTATCATCATTATTTATCTGTAAACCAATGATATTTTCTTTTACAAACCACAAATGGTAATTCAGGTGGCTGATCGGGAGATCGCGGTAGGCTGGTGTGTCTGGCCTGTAGACCTGTTGAGTGACTAGCTTTTCTTCGGATGCCAGTATTTTTTTCCATGTAGTGGGTAAAAAAGTTGCTGTTATGAAAATATAACTATTATTAACATCAGCTGATTCTTGATAATACTCAGGATGAAAAGCGCGTGCATGTATATTGCCAAACCAAAGTGTTTTTTCTTGGTTTAAAGGTACAGTTATTTTTTGATTAACGGGAATTAGTCCCTTATAAACATTTTTTACTGTCGTTCCATGTAAGTTTGGTTTTGAGCTGGTTACTTCTATATAAAATTCTTGGATGCCTTCTGGGGCAGCATTTATTTGAATGGTTGCCTTTCTGGGTGGTGAAAGGATGTAGGTTAATGCAATAGATAATAATAGAAGGAGCAACCATATTTTCGGTTTTATGCTCATTATTTGCTTTTGTATGAATTCCAAAATAATACATAGGCTGCAAATAAAACCACAAACAGTGCTATTAGCGAGAGTGATTGAGCCAAGGTTAGCATCGGTAAATTGATGACTAACACTGATGACAAGATCATCAATACCAGCGCTATTCTATTTCGTTTCCAAGGTTGCATAGCAAAATTAATAATGTTGTTAAATGGGGTGTTTTTGTTCAGGCTTTACTTCTGGGTTTAAAAATTCATCCGCAATATCGCCGTCTACTTCATTTTCATTACTGTCCACCAATGGTTGATCATAATCATTCCAACCCTTTAATCCAGTCTTAAGTGAATGTGTATTGTTATAACCCATTTCTTGCATTGTACTGGCAGCCATTACACTTCGGTTGCCGGAACGGCAAAGTACAATAATTTCCTGATTTTTGTTATTGACTAGTTCTGGAACCGTTTCGTAGTAATTGTAATCACATGCGTTCTCTAAAATGCCTCTAGGAATATTTATTGAGTCTTGGATATGCATGGCGATGAATTCATCCGCTTCGCGAATATCTAGCAATAAAGGTTTGTTGTGGCCAAGTAATCTTTCTTCAAGATCCCATGGCATAAGTTCAGAAACATGCTGTGCATGTTCGTCGACAAGTTGTTTGAAAGTTTTCATATTGCTATGAAGAGAAGCAAAATAGTTCGCAGCCTATGCTGCGAACTATTGGTGACATAAAGGTGGAATTAAGCGTTGAGGTCAGTCTTTTTAGCGCGAATACCTTGCTCGACTGCAATTACAGCGGCTTCGACACGCGAATGTATATTCAGCTTTCTTAAAATAGCCTTCACATGCAACTTAACGGTGCCATCTGAAATACCTAGGTTTCTGGCAATAACTTTATTGCTTTGACCTTCAGCTAACAGACTTAAAATCTCACGCTCTCTTGGTGTTAAATTATCTAGGGGGCTAGGTTCTGGTTCTAGCGGATCTTCACCTTTAACCACTTTTGCTAGTATTTGTGTGAGGTTTGGTGCAACTACTGTTTCACCCTCAATAATTTCACGTAATGCAGCCACTACATCATCGGGTTCCATGTCTTTAAGTAAATAGCCTTTGGCACCATTACGCAAAGCTTCAACCAAATCACGTTCATCACCACTTGTAGTGAGCATGGCGATGGGTGATTCAAATTTAACTTGCTGAAACTGTTTAAGCACCTCAAGCCCGCTCATGGATGGCATGCGCATATCTAATAGCACGATATCAGGACGTAGTTCTTGAGCTAAGCGAATTCCTTCTCTGCCATCTCCAACTGAAGCGACAACTTCAATGCCATGGCGGCCAAGGAGGCTTTGTAAGCCTTCACGAAATAGGGTGTGGTCGTCGATGACGACGATGCGTAGTGCAGTTTCAAGGGTCATAATTCTTGACTTATCTTCTCGTTATTTTGTTTATCTTGTGGCCCATCTGGCAAATAATCAAATTCCAGTCGAATTTGAACACCTTCACCAGCTTCACCTTCTATACTAAGTGTACCACCAATTCTACTGGCGCGGTCTTGCATAACACTCAATCCCACATGTTCACCCTTGGTATTCTGTTTTTGACGCTCGGCTAAACCTATGCCGTCATCTTCGATTAATACAAAATAATGGCCATCGTCATCACCACGTATCCATACACGTACTACTTTGGCCTCACTATGTTTTCTAGCATTGGTCAGTGCTTCCTGGATGATGCGGGTTACTTGCAATTCAATCGGTGCTGGAAGAGAGGTATTGGGTAGCTCTTTTTGCAAATAAATCTGTACATCATCTGTGTCTGCTTTGAAACGTTCCACAATCTGCTCAACCGATGCCGTTAAACTATGTTCACCCATAGGTAGGCGGAAATGGGCAATCAGTGCTCGCAATTCTGAATTGGCTTCATCAATAGAAGACTCAATGCGTTCTAGCTCTTGCCAGGTTGCCTCATCATCTTCCTGGTGAATGGTCTCGTCTAAAACACGAACTTGATATTTGATACTTGCAAGGGTTTGAGCGAGAGAATCATGAAGTTCATTAGCAAAGCTACTGCGCTCTCTGATGATATTTAAGGCATTGGCTTCCTCATCTAAGCGGTTCTTTTCTACTGCAATGCCAAGATGTCGTCCGATACTGGTGAATAAATCTTCATACTCACTTTTATTTGAGAATCTATTTTTATCAATATAAAGATTGTAAGCACCTAATAGTTTGCCACGGTACTGTAACGGTACAATTAGTATGGATAAATGCTCACTATTGAAATAGCTAGATGAAACTTCATCAGGGCAAGGGATGATACATACTGGGATCGTTACATATTGTGCTTCTGTATTTTGTGATAAATCTGAACATTGTGTTGGTAAAAAAGGGTGTCGGTTATTAAAATTTGCATTCATTCCGAGCTCGGCTACGAGTCTACAAACATCTTTTTCGGTTTCTAAATATACAGCCGCTGCTCGTGCATCTACTAACTCTGTCATGGTGTGTAGAAAATGCATCAGTAAGGATTGTGCATCACGCGTCATATTGATGCTGGTTACAACGTCATATAACGTCTCCAAAGATTTATTTTTTTGGGCCATATGCTTAGTATGACGTTGCAGTTGTAGCTCGGCATCACTAGATAATGAACCTAACATCTCACTAACAAAATTTATTTCTTGGCCTAGTTCAGTGAGCTCAGTGAGCTCAGTGAGTTCAGTATGATCTGAAGTTGGAATTTGGGCAGATAGCTCACCAGCACGGATTTTTTGTGTCCATGTTTTTAAAGAGGATAAGAAGCTACTTAGGTCTCGATTTGATAATCCTGTGAAATCATAATCATTGCTTGTATTTTTTATTTTATCTACTTTACTCATACCATTAATTTTATTATTGAAATTGTAATTACTTCTGCATCCCGAATATATTCAAGTGCGATTGTACTCTTTTATTCCCATATACTATTTAGGTATCTCACTCCACCAAGCGAACGTGCTTGGGTAGTAATATGCTCAGCGCGCCGTTGTACATAATCTGAAGGTTGTGAAGCACGTAATTTATGGGGGTTAGGAAGTACAGCAGCCAGTATAGAGGCTTCATGCTCGGTCAGTTGATGAGTATGTTTTTTAAAATGTGTGAATGCAGCGTTTTTTGCACCAAAAACATTTGGCCCAAATTCTGCAATATTCAAATAGACTTCCAGAATCCGCCATTTTGGCCAGAGGGTTTCAATTAACAATGAAAAGTAAGCTTCAAGTCCTTTTCTAAATAAACTTTTGTTGGGCCAAAGGAAAACATTTTTGGCAACTTGCTGAGTAATGGTGCTAGCCCCTCTCACTCGATTTTGTGTCTTATTCGCTTCAATTGCCGATTGTATGGCTTTCAGATCAAAACCATAATGATTTGGAAATTTCTGGTCTTCTGAAGCTACCACTGCAATTAATAAATGTGGAGATATTTCATTTAACTGAACCCAATTAATCGCATAAGGCACAAAGTCGCTTGATAGTCTTTGTACGATCATGAAACTGGTGTAGGGAGGATTCACCCATCGTAAAGCTAAGGTGATGATTAGACTTAGCGCTATGAGGATGAGTAGCAAATTCCTAATCCATTTTATCGCTCTAAAAATAGATCTGAAGAGGGTAGAGGTGGTTGATTTTTTTCGCTTACGAGACCGCTTTTTTTTTCTTCTATCTTCGGTATAAAGTTGGATCTTCATCGCTGGATTTTGGTTCAATCGTAGGCTGAATAGGTGGTAAATGGGAATTTCAGTGGATTATACCGACTTCAACGGCTTTTCTGAGATGGATAGCCTAATTGGGCCTAATTCGGGCAGCTGGGCCAATTGGGATAGATTGCTTATCTGTGAAATTCCGCCCTGCAAGATGAATATAAACAATAGATTATCAGTGTTCTTGTAGGTCAGCCTAGCATTAGCGATAATAGACGCTGTTGAGGCTATCTGCCGCTAATGAGCCTTTGGCTCGTGCTGTTCAAATATAAAAAAATAATCATAGGAGTAAGTTAATGGATGAATTCGTAAAAACAATGTTAGTAGTAGCTGCGATGGTGATTCCTTGTCTCATTATAGGTGCGGCTATTATCGGTAAATTTTAACCGTCGAATCAATTCTGTACTTGGCGCGGTATTCATTCGCGCCTTAGTCGCAGATAATTATCTTCTTAATTACCTTTTTCTAACTTTACTTGAATATACATTGTTAAATTTCAAACTATACAAATTCGTAATAGGTTGCTCACTGTTGGTGAGTTTCTGTTCAGCGTGTCTGTCGTTACCGAAATCTAATGAAGAGGTCCAAGCAAAGTATAGCCATACCGAACTAAGCATAGGTAATCATTATCTAGCTTATAGTGGTGTACTCGGTATGCCACTGGAAACCGCTAATATAAAATGGTTAGAAAAAGCAGAGAAACTATGTAAATCGCGTGAATTTGAACATGAATTTGATAAAGAAGAATTTCGCGGTAAAGATTTTTCTGAAAATAAATACCCATACATTGAAGGGAAATTATCCTGCAATCCACCTAAATAATTTTTCTAGTTAATACTTGATTTTATATTCAAATTCTCATCTTCTGAACTAAATTCCATACCTTTACTCTATTTCTTAATAAGAGTTGATAGTCGACATAAGTAATTTATAGTCGATACTTCAGTATTTTTAAATTACAATTATTGTTATATTTTAGTAGAGATGTGCAGTTGGATGCATGTCAGTGAAGCTTGAATCTTGTAATGATGAAGTGGAGTTTGGAGTTGGAATATGGCTATATGGTCATCGCGTTCGAATAAAAATCGCTTGAATAAATCTAAGCGTAAATCAAAGGCTGTGGTTAATAAAACAATCAGTCCTTACCATTGTGTAGAAGTTAAAATGTCTTATGATGCTTGCGAAGAAGTGCTTAAGATTCATGGTAAGCGATATTTGTCTGCTGAGGCACCAATGCTTCCTTTGCCGGATTGTAATCAGAACTGCGGATGTAAATTTAAGCACCATAACGATCGACGTTTTGATGATCGACGCGATTCTTTTAGTGCAAGTGGTATACATTTTAGCGGCCAAAAAAATCGTCGCTTGGGTGGTGATAGAAGACTTAGCGCGCAAAAGCACTCTGCTTAAAATTTGAGTAAGAATATATTTTAAATATCTTCTAGCTCCGCATCAGCTAACGCTTCGGTTTTCTGGTCAGACTTAAGCGGTCGAATGGCGTCCGTTTGCTGCTGATTGACAATATCTTCTTTTATTTCGATTTTATCAATATCAAAATCAATCGGCCTTAAATTTAAGTCGTTTGAGATATCTTCAAAAGCATTTTCAAATGCAAGTAACATTGATTTATATATTGCTTGTCCATAGATATCTTGTGTTTCGCGTTTATTGCGAAATATCCCACCTTCTTCACCTTCACCCACACCAGAAAATACACTTTCATAAATTCTATTATTTTTGGCATCTGTGATAAACACTTCAATTTTAGAATTTGCAATAGGTTGCATGCGTCCACTTACTACACGAATTGAATGATCTAGTTTATAAATACGTGCATGAACATTGAGCTGAGGTAAATCATCCTGGCTTCCATCGTCTTGAAACCAGCGAAATATACTTGCATGGCCTGCAAGATTTAACATTTGGTCTTCAGGTATGACTATTTTTGTTAGGTTTCTGTCATCCGCGTTTTCTGCTTCTACTTTACCTGCTCTTTCACCCTTACTATTTTGTGATTCTGGGTAAAATTCTACGTTTGCTAAGTATGGTTTTACTTCAGGCAAGTCTTGCATCGCAATTACAAGTTGATCGGCATCAGCATCCGCTTCATATTGTGTCGCGCAGGCGTTTAGCATAAGTGTGATTACGCTTAGCGTAATTATCAGTTTAGGTAGATGGTATAGCTTGTTGTAGTGCATGAATTGCCTCACCAAATGAAAACATTCTTTATTCATTAGAGTGTAGCGAGTTCATGGGCCTAGCCAAATATGTCTGCAGACCGTTAGTAGGCCAGAATGCTCTAGTGGTCTGGAACTACTATATGGCAGGGTTCAATTTAAGGCTGCTGGCCTATAAAGGCTAATAAAAGTAGTGTTAATGTATGATGTATATATGTTACTTGTCTTTTTCGATAATGGTTTTTAACCGTTTTAATCCATCTTCAAACATCTTGCCAATTGAGTATTTCATATATAACGCAAAGTAACCGCCAATGATGGGCATGCTCATATCGCCTTTTAGGGTCCAGGCCACACGTGTGCGAGTTGATGATGAAGTGTCATAGAGGATTGCACTTTTGCTTTTGTATTTTCCACCCTGAAAAAATAGATCGTATTCAATGCCATTTTCAGGTGACCACGAAGTAAAGGTCAACGACCCTCCACCATGTTGATCTGTCCAGCTTTGGCTCGCACCAATGCCTGTGCTGCGTTCATTTATGGTGATAACTATTCCTGGGTCTTGTCCGGTCCATGTAGTCCAAGATTGCCATTTCTCAAGGTCGCCAACATATTCATGTATGTGTGCCGAGCCAGATGAGATGTTAATGGTTTTACTAACTGAAAAATCAGTCGGTAAAAAGTAGCCAACAATGCCTAGAATGAGCAGTAATAAAAATATAAATGTAAAAAATTTTCTCATTTTGAGTGCATGGCGTTGTCGTGATTATGACTCGGTAGGTGGAGAATAGTTGGGATCGTTCGGGTTTAAAAATACAAAATGAAATTGTTTGGGCTCTAGCTCAACATAATCTATTGTAGTGCCCGTTAATAAATCAAGGCTAGATTCTGCAACCACAATGTCAACACCGTTTGAATTATATGAATGATCTTTTTCATTATTAGACCCAATATCATCAAAGCCAAGCCCATAGTGAATCGAATTGTCACTATTTCGTGTGGCTGCGATGCGTAGAGGAGTACTTTCTAATTTTGACTCAAGTGCAGCTTTCTTTATTTGATTAGCGGCAATCTCGGTAACTTCAATTGTCATAAGGTAATAAAAATATTTGTTTATAGAATGCTAATTGTAGTACATCTAGATCTTGGATTTAACAAACTCTAAAAAACTGGATATCCATTGATTTTGTTGTGTGTTTCTTTGATGGGCGTAGCAAGCGACTAAGTTTTTATACACAATACCGTCATTACTGCCGTTTACTCCAAAGCCACGATTCACTTGATAGGCATAGCAGATGTCATTTGGGGTGTTTATAAGTTTTGAATAGTGAAATTCGTGGCCAGGAACTTCCTTGTCTTGGCTTACATTCCATGGATGATGAGGTTGGTTTTTTAACAAGGTATAGCCACGACCAATGGGCTTGCTGTGCATTTCACAATCGCCGTTAATCACTCCCACCATTTGTGCGCGCTGATTTTCATGCATGATTGAATGGCTTAAATACATTAAGCCACCACATTCCACATAGGCAGGCATATTGTTTTCAATAGCATTGTGAACTGCTTGTTTCATTTTTGTGTTGGAAGACAATTCCTGAAGGCGTTTTTCCGGGAAGCCGCCGCCGATGAATAAAGCATCGGCATCGGGTAATGTTTGGTCATGCAAGGTATCAAATGGAATCAAATGCGCACCTAGCTGTTGAAAGGTATCTAAATCGTCAGCATAGTAAAATCCAAAAGCCTCATCTTTTGCATAAGCAATTCTTACATCATATTTATTATCTATACTTTGTTTTGCATGTGCCTGGATAGGGGTAGCGCCGCCAGCAATGGCTATAATTTTATCTAGATCAACTTGTTGTTTGATAATTTCTGCAATTCGTGAAATTTTAGTATCAGCATAATGTTCTTCATTGCTTGGCATGAGTCCCAAATAGCGTTCTACAAGGGCTAATTCCTCGTTGCGTGGCACCATCCCTATAATAGGGATGTCGGTATAACGTTCGATTACAGCTCTTAGTTTGGCGGCATGTCTTTCGCCACCGACAAAATTTAAAATAACCCCCGCAATATTCACTGCCGGGTCGAATTGTTGGTATCCAAGTAGTAACGGTGCAACGCCTCGTATGGTCCCGCGCGTGTCTAGCACTAAAATCACAGGAGCATGAAGGAGCTTAGCTAAGGCAGCATTACTGTTGCTACCATCCGCCGCTAACCCGTCATGCAAGCCTTTATTTCCCTCAATAAGGCTTATATCGGCGTCTTGGTTGTTAGTGCTAAGAGTGGTTTTAATTTCGGTTTCAGATTGCGTCCAATAATCGAGATTGTAGCTATTGCGATGAGTCGCTTTTGCCAACCACATAGGGTCAATGTAATCAGGGCCTTTTTTGTAGGTTTGTACTTTTAAGCCACGTCTACGTAATGCAGCAGAAATGCCTATAGATAAAACAGTTTTACCAGATGATTTATTTGCAGCAGATATTAGAAAGTGTGCCACGATAATTATTTAGAGCACTATAGTGCTATTAGAATCAAGAAGATTTTGCTGAGCTTAATTCTAAGGCTTTGTCAGATAAACTTTCTGGAAGCAAATCAAGAATGGCAACACCCACTGTGACAATGAGTAGCGCGATACAGGTGCCACCAATGCCTAATAAAATTTCCCAAATACTGGGTGCATATTCAGCAACTACTCCATCATAGAAACTGCTGCTGACTTCCATGCCGGGAAATAGAACGAGAGGATATGCTTGGCCGCCAATGATGATTACGTACAATTGAGCTAAACCACCAAGAATAACGAGCATCGAGGCGATCGTTAAGCAGTTACGACATTGGCTCATGGGTTTAATAAACAATAATGCCAAGGGAATCAAGCAGCCCAAACCAATTTGTGCCACCCAGAAGAGGAAAGTGTAGATCCCACCATTCATTAAAATGAACGCCTCTATGCCATGGTGTTCTGTCGCATAAAGGTTAGCGAGGTGATAAGCGGTTACAAAGTAAAATACGGCCGCCACGAATATGCCTAATAGTTTTCTGAGTTTATCCAGCATTGCATCACCCAAATTGCGATGACTCCACTTATAACTAGCTTGAAGCACAAGAATGAAGACCGCCATACCAAAGGCAAAAGACATGATGACGAACATAGGCGCCATGATGGCTGCATCATAAGCCTGACGAGCTACAAGGAAGCCAAATATTGAACCGGTACCTGTGGTGAGAATCAGACGCCATATGAATGCGAACAAGCCTGCTGTTTTGCTGAATTTATTCATCTTGCGCTCCATCATCATCCATAGGTATATACCTGTGATAATAATAAAGCCGGTGTATAAGAAAATATTCCAGGCAAAGATGGATTTAAAATTATATTTTGTCATCGCTACAATTAAGCGATCGGGTCTGCCAAGATCTAATACCAAAATGGCTAAGCCACCTATTAATAAGGCAATTGCAAGCAATGCAGATATTCGTGCCAAGGGTTTATAGTCGTACTTTCCGAATACAGAGGATATGGACGCAACATTGAGTGCCCCTGAGGCGGCAACGATTAAAAAGATGGCAACAACGTGAGGGAACCCCCAAACAACTTGATTGGTCATGCCAGAAATGTAGTGGCCCGTCGCATCCATATGATGTGAAGATAAGTAACCGACTACTGCAGCGAGTCCTAATACTGCTAATAAAATCCAATACTGTGCAGATTTAGCTGGTAGTGAGCTGAAGCGAGTAGTTTCAATCATATTTCTTATTCTTAACGTAAAATATACTTAATCTATGGTTTCTAGATTGATGTCTTCTAAGCTGGCTTTCTATAGGCCTTGCTTATAAGCCTTGATAACGAACACCTGTATTCAGGTTCAGATCAGCACGAATCTGAACGCCACCATGTTTTTCCAGCTGTATAGAAATTTCACTATTTGGATCATTTAAGTCACCAAATAAAAGTGCTTGGTGACCATCTTTAGCGCAGGCTTCTGCACACGCGGTGTTGTTGTCACCATTATCTACTTTATGTACGCAAAGCGTGCAGCTTTCAACTGTACCTTTGCCACGTGGTGCTTGGGGTAGTTGATCTTCTAGCGGTTCATGAATAAATGAGCGTGCTTTATAAGGGCAAGCCATCATGCAATAACGACAACCAATACAGGTATGCGCATTGACGAGGACAATGCCGTCATCACGTTTAAACGATGCTCCAGTAGGGCATACATCCACACAAGGTGGATGTTCACAGTGTTGGCACATCATCGGTAAAGAAGTGACGTGACCTGTAGTGTTATCCGTAACGTTTAATTTTCGAATCCATTGAGCATCTGTTTCCGGGCGACCCAGATCCCATAAGCCGTGTTCTTCATTGCATGCTGTTACACAAGCATCACAGTCTTCTTGGCATACATTGGTATTGACCAGCATGCCCCATCTTTGTTGACTACTAACCGCTTGCGCTGCAGGTTTTGCTGAGGCTGTTTGGTATAACATCACTCCAGGAGCAATCGTAAGGCTGCCTAATGCTGCTGCACTGCGCATAAAATTGCGTTTGCTGGAATCTATACCAGCATCAATCTCTCCACGGTTAATGGCAACAGGCTCTGCTTCATAAACAGCTTCGTTGATATTTGTTACATCAACATCATTCAGGACGTTATCAATATTGGTATCAATGTCTAGTTTGTAACGCATGTTTATTCGCAGTGTTTTGGGAGTTTATTATTTTAATACAAATCGAATCACAAAATGAGCTTCAGTGTGAATTTATATCACTTAGCTCAAGGTAATTTTTTATAGATTGTTGATCGTCTTTAGAATGATCTACCGTTTGATTAGGGTTCTTGGCTTTGCGGATTGCCTCTTCAGGGCGGTCTGCATGACATTGAAAACAGTCGATATTTACCGCGGTGTACTGGTGGCAGCTAGCGCAAAAATGAGTATCTTCAGAGTAGCGCGCAAATTCACCTTGAACATTCGCTGTGATATGACAATCAATACATTCGTTTAAGCTGTGTTTTTTTGTGCGAATCCCGTTGATAACGGTTTTGTCACGATGATCAAGCATAAACTCAAAATGTTGTTTGCGCATCACCGCAACGGGCTCTACACAAACAGTTTCTTCACTGTATTTTTGCTTGGGTGGAGGAATGTCTGCAGGACTGTCGGCAAATACTATGCTAATTCCTATCATGCAGAACGCTATGGTTAAGGCTAATAGCAAGTAGCTAAAATATTTTTCCAAAAATTCATGCATTGGGTTGTAATCAAATGATCCTCATTAAACGTCTATTAATAAAATTTTATTAATATTGATTTTTTATGTCTATGGTTTGTGTCCTAACTTTAATGCCCAAGGTTTAACACCCCAGGCATAAATGGTCCAGCTACTACTGACTCAGGTATTAATGTCCAAGTGCCATATCAATATAACCGGTAGGACAGACATCTGCACAGATGTGACAGCCAATACACTTGTTGTAATCGGTATCTACATAACGTCCGGTAGTAGACTCATCTTTCTTGACACGAAATACGGCATCTTGAGGACAGTAGACTACGCAGTTATCACATTCAAAACACATACCGCAACTCATGCAGCGGCCTGCTTCTTCTACCGCTTGTTCATCACTGAAGTTTTTCATGCGTTCTTCGAAGTGACCCAGTACTTCTTCTGCATCCGGACCATGTTCTTCTCGTAGTAGACGAGGAGTGAAAGGGAAGTGTCCTAAGAACAATTCATCATAAGGAATGATTTCTTGTGCCGCACGATCTTCAAAGTTGTGCACAGAGTATTTAGATTCATCGGTACCCCAGTGCTCGCCTGCTGCATATTCTGCAGGCTCAAGACCAGACTCTTGTAGTTTTTCTAATAGATCAAAATGATGAACATCTACTTTGGGACGCTTTCTGATTTCAGTGTCGTTAAAGTAATAGTTAATACTTTCAGCAGCAATAGACGCTTGTCCAATTGCAGTAGTAAGCAGGTGTGGGCGGATAATATCGCCTGCTACAAAATGTCCTTCACGCTCTGGAATGGCATAAAACTTATCTGCATCAATAAGACCACGACCATTATTGAATTCTTCAAGTCCTTCCAGATCACCGCCTTGGCCAATCGCAGAAACGATTAGATCGCATTCGATATCAAATTCGGTGCCTTCTACAGGAGTCGGGCGATTGTCGACCATTTCACAGGTTGCCATTCGCAATGCGGTTGCACGACCATCGTCACCCAAGATCACTTTAACAGGCATCACACCATCTTTAATGGTTACACCTTCACGCTGCGCATCATGTACTTCATGTTCAGCGGCAGTCATTTCAGCTTTAGGGAATAAAGAAGTAAGAGTTACTTGAGCACCCTCACGTGCAGCAGCATAGGCTGCGTCATGTGCAACGTAACCACCAATGACATGTTCTGGTGCTTCTTCTTTATTTAGCTTTTCAATACGTCCCAGTCGACGTGCTACAGATACCACGTCAATAGAGGTGTCACCACCACCTACACATACGACGCGATCTGCAGTAACTTGCAAACGACCAGTATTAAATGCTTCTAGGAATTTTACACCGGCAACACAGTTTGGCGCATCACCACCATCGACTGGTAAGCCGCGGCCTGACTGACAACCAAGGGCCCATAAAACGGCATCAAATTCTTTTTCTACATCTTCTACAGATATATCTTTACCGACGCGAGTATTCATACGCGTTTCGATATTTCCCATATCAAGAATACGCTGAATTTCATGGTTTAAATGTTTACGAGGCGTTCTGTAACCCGGAATACCATAGCGGAACATGCCGCCAAGCTCTTCATGGTCATCAAAAATAACACTCGCATGACCCATGCGACGTAATTGATATGCGGCTGCCAATCCTGCGGGACCACCACCAATGATCGCAACAGACTTGCCGCTAAGTTTTGCTGGAGCTTCAAATTTAAAGTTTTGTTCAACGGCTGTATCACCAATATATTGTTCTACAGCGTTAATGCCTACAAAGTCTTCAACATGATTGCGGTTGCAACCATCCTGACATGGTGCAGGGCAAACACGACCCATCATGGAAGGGAAGGGGTTGGCATCGGTCGAGCGAAGGAATGCATATTCTTGCATGCTCATCCCTTCTTTCTGCGGCTTTTCTATGCCACGTACGATTTGCAGCCAGCCACGAATATCTTCACCAGATGGACAGCTACCTTGGCATGGTGGTGTGCGATGCACGTAGGTCGGGCATTTGTGAGAAGTATCTTCTTTAAAGATCTGGTCACCAAAGTTACCCCACGTGTAATCGCCATCTTCGAACATTCTAAATGTAAGTTTATGGTCCATGTCTTCTTTAGAACTTGCCATGTGTAGCTCCTAGCTCTTATTAATTGCTATGTTTAATTACAATGTAAAAAAAAATATATTTAAGCCGCTTCGGCCTGGTTTTCATTGCCTGAATCTTTGCCTGAATCACTGTCACTCGGATCATTATCACTACCGTCACCATCATTATCTTCAGTGGCATTTTCGGGTGTTAATACAATCGCATTACTCACTAATTGATGCAGGCTTATAATCTGATCCATGCTGAAGTCATAATAAGGGAAAACCTTTGAGAATTGACTCTTACAAATGGCACAGATCGCAGCCATATGGGTTACCCCATATTCGTCCACTACGTTCTTAAGGGCTTCCATACGTGGTAAAGCACCTTTTACGCGTAGCTCAATGAGGTCATCGGTCAATAGGCCACCACCACCGCCACAGCAGTAGGTACCTTCTTTTATTGCGTGACTTGGCATATCCACGTAGTTGTTGCATACCGCTTTAATAATGTCTCTTGGGATCTCGAACTGTCCACCTGGGGTATCTCCCATTCGCGAGGCACGAGCAACATTACATGAGTCATGATAGGTAATAACCATGTCATCATTAAGTGATGGGTCTAGCGTTAATTTACCTTCGTTAATTAAGCCATGCGTGACTTCACAAATATGTTGTGGCACAGGGTAATTAGGATCAAGAAAATCAAAGGGTCCTGCGAGCGTGTTTAAGAATGAATATGCTACACGCCATGCATGACCACATTCACCAAATACAATTCTTTTAACGCCTAGATCTAGTGCTGCTTGACGTATTCGCAATGCAAGTTTCTGCATGTTTTCATAACTACCGATAAACATACCGAAGTTAGCTGCTTCACTAGCGTATGAACTTAATGTCCAGGAAATTCCTGCTTGATGAAATACTTTTCCATAACCGATTAAGCCATCAATGTGTGGTTCCGCGAAGAAATCTGCAGAGGGTGTTATTAATAAAACATCTGCCCCTTTTTCGTCTACCGGGAAACGCACTTTAACTCCGGTTTCATCTTCTACGTCTTCTTCCAAGCCTTCTAGTGTGTTTACCAAGGCAGGCTCTGGCAACCCTAAATTGTTACCAATCGTTTGGGCTTTGCCAATAATTTCGTTGCAGTACTTTTGTCCAACTCCTACTGTGTCCATTACTTCTCGAGCGGCCATAGAAATTTCTGCGGTATCAATTCCATAAGGGCAATACACTGAACAACGACGACATTGTGAGCATTGATGAAAATAGCTATACCAGTCATCTAATACTTCTTTGGTTAAGTCTTCTGCACCTACCAATTTTGGAAATAGCTTGCCTGGTAGAGTGAAGTAACGTCGGTAGACTTTACGGAATAAATCTTGGCGTGCCACTGGCATGTTTTTAGGATCGGTTGTGCCTAGATAGTAATGGCACTTGTCCGTGCAGGCTCCACACTTTACGCATGAATCTAAATACACGCCTAATGAGCGATATTTTTTATTTAGTTCACCCATCTTATCGATAGCCACTTGCTGCCAGTTATCTACTAGCTCACCAGGGAAACCTAATTTTTCTTGGAATTCAGATTTGGCGGTGTAGGGTTGACTATGTTTCATCACACCTTCTTGCAGGCGTGGTATGACAGGATAATCTTTAAGTTCTGGTGTATCGAATTCTGCAGCAGCCATTTTTTGTTTGCCTTGGTTTAGTTTGCCTTGTTAGAGTCAAGTTTTTTAGCCCAATCTGCGATATGGCGTTGTTCGCGTGGGTTGTCTGCTTGGTTACGTGAGGGGCTAAAGAATACGCCCGGAGCATGTAATAGTTTACTAAACGGGAATATAACCATTAACAAAATAACCAGGCTCAAATGTGCGATTAAAAGCAAATCATTTGGCATGGCAGTTAAGCCTGATTCAGTTGCCCAAGCGAATGTCATTAAGCCAATTAAAAATGATTTTAATGAAACGATGTCGGTATGTTCGACAAACGTCATCAATGCACCGCTTACACCAATGGCAATGAGTAATAGTAACATCAGGTGGTCTGAAGGAGCCGATATGTACCGTACACGATCTACAAGAATTCGACGCGCTAACAACCCCGCTAGGCCTGCGAGCATCATGAACGCAGCATATTTACCAAACGGTTGTATGAAGGCTACCCAGCTCCATACAGGGTCAGTGAAATAACGAAGATGTCTCAGTAAAACTAACAGTAACCCAAAATGAAAAATCCAGCCAAATAACCAAATCCACTTGTTGGATTTAAATAAACTTTCAAAGATGGTGACTTCTTTCACCATTCTGAATGCAACGCCAGAACGTGTAGTGGGTGCGGGTGTAGTAGGTATTTTTAGTGGAGCAGGGGTTTTTGCATAAACCCAGATTTTACGTGCAACAAAGATTACTAATATAGCGGTAGCTATATAAAAAGAGATTGCGAATGTTGCAGTTAACAGTGACATGTATAGCGAATCCTGGGGCACATA
The DNA here is from genome assembly GCA_964517365.1 of uncultured Thiotrichales bacterium. Taxonomy (GTDB): domain Bacteria; phylum Pseudomonadota; class Gammaproteobacteria; order UBA4575; family UBA4575; genus JABDMD01. The sequence continues at coordinate 26,002 of CAZFEP010000009.1, forward strand.
TGCTTTTAACAAACATAGCGGTAATAAAACAACAAATTACTAAATTGAAGGATTGCACCAAGGGATGTTAGAAAACATTCCTTGGTGGAAACTCTTTTAACTAACTACACGCAACCTGTTGGCTTGGGTAGGCCTGCATACTTACACGCTTGTTTAGCTGGTCCATATGGGAACAACTCATACAAATATTTGCTGTTACCTTTGTCTTTCCCAAGTTTCTTGCCAATAGCTTTGGTAAGCACGCGCACTGCCGGAGCAATTTGATACTCTTCATAGTACTCACGTAAGAAGTTAATCACTTCCCAGTGGTTTTCGCTCAATTCTGCACCATCTGCTACAGCCATTGCTTCAGCTAGGTCTGGTTGCCATTGGTTAAGGTCTGCTAAATAACCTTCTTCATCAGTTTCAAAAGTCTGACCATTCACTTCTAAGGGCATACAACTCTCCTAAATTTACCTAACGTTATTAAAATAATTAAAGCCAAGACTGAACAGCATGATGTTCGGTCGTTAAATCAACGAAGCCGTCATAATCGATAACTTTGATGCCATCAATTACATTGCTGTCGCTAAGGCCACGGGCTTTTATATCGGGGCCTAATACATAAAATGAAATATCGCTCATTGCATTCGCAACGGTGTCTGAATGTTTGGTGTTTTTCATCGCGCCAATAACGCCATCTTCAAATAAAAGAACTGCACTGCCTTTGGCAGCTAAACGTAAACAAGACTCTAAGCTGTTGCGCTCAAAAGGTGATTTGTTAACGGTATGTAATGCTGACATATTAAATTTCCTATTAAAAACTCAAGACCACATCTTGTGCATCTATAATGCCGGTTAGCTCAGCACGATCTACAACAAACAAAGAATTTTTTTCTGCCCAATCATCATCTTCATCTTCGTATACTAAAGCTTGAAGATCGTCAGCGGTTAAGCCACGCTCATCTAAGGACTCTTTCTCTACGTAAATCTTTTTAATGTCGTAGTCGCCTAGTGCGCTGTAGGTTTTAGAGAAGTTTTTCATACCAATGCCATCAGTATCTTGGTTCTTGGTGAGCTGATATACACCGTCATCTGCAAATACTAAACTTATATCTTGGTCAAATGCAGCAGCTATTAATACAACTTCAAGTGACTCTAATGCATAGATAGTGCCGTAAGGAGCCTTACGATTGAGGTAACAAAATTTCTTTACGATGCCTTCTTCTGACATGCTTAATCTCCAAAGGTAACGAGACGATCTGCTTGGATGCCCGCTTCAATTAATTGGCCTAAACCGGAAATACGGAAGCCCTTAATTAAATTATTTGAGGTTTTGCCGTTGCGTTTACTTTCGTCTTCATCGAGCATGCCACGACGCTGTGCTGCTGCCACACATACGACCAAGTCTAAGTCATGCTTTGCAGACAACTCAGACCACTCGTTAGGCAGGTTACGATCATCTTGTGGAGGTACACCTAAATCTGTACCGTTATTGACACCGTCATGATAAAAAAAGACGCGATAGATTTCGTGACCTTTCGCTAGCGCAGATTTTGCAAACTGTAATGCAGAATCAGAGGCTTGATGTGTATACGGTCCTTCGTTTATTACGATTCCAAATTTCATACAAATGCCTATCTAGAAACGGATATGAGTCGAAGCATTTAAGCTGCGACGTGCACCACGCCAGTTATCGATATGGAATTTGGTGAAAGGCAAACCCGTTTTCTCAAAGAAACGTGGCCAACCGATACGCTCAACCCAATCATTCATTCGTTCCCAATCTTTAGCGTCATCGCGGTAAGCAAGAAGAATTCGCTTAACAATAGCGGTTGCTTCAGGCCAACGTGGTGGGTTGTTAGGAATTCCTGCTGCCACTAGCTTTTGGAAAGTGGGCTTGCCGCGAGCATTGGAGTGATTACCACCAACCCAAACTGCAAGTTTGGTGTGTTCTGCATCATTAATTTGCATAGGTGGGCATGGCGGGAAACATGCACCGCAGCAGATACATTTTTTCTCATCAACTTCTAGTGAAGGTTTGCCATTTACCATGGCTGGTCGAATTGCGGCTACTGGGCACCGTGCTACCACTGAAGGTCGCTCACAAACATTTGATACTAAGTCATGATTAATCTTGGGTGGCTTGGTGTGTTGTACATTAATAGCAATATCACCTTGACCACCACAGTTAATTTGGCAGCAAGAAGTTGTGATATGTACTCGGTTAGGCATGTTGTTTTCTTTAAACTCGTCAATGAGTTCATCCATCATCGCCTTAACTACGCCCGAAGCATCGGTGCCGGGAATATCACAATGTAACCAGCCTTGCGTATGTGAAATCATTGCAACGGAGTTTTTGGTTCCGCCAACAACAAAACCTTCAGACTCAAGTTTGTCGATCATTGGCTGAACTTTTGCTTCATCAGCCACCATGTATTCAATGTTACTGCGAATAGTGAAGCGCACATAGCCATCAGCAAATTCATCACCAATGTCACATAAAGTGCGAAGTGTGAATACATCTAGAATACGTTGTGTACCTGCACGTACAGTCCAGATCTTTTCACCATTATCTGCAACGTGTAGCAACACACCAGGACGTGGATGTTCATGGTAATCCCACATACCATAATTTTTTCGCATCACTGGATGCATATATTGGAATCCGTCTGGCACTCCTGATTCTATGGGTGGACGATGATCTTGCGCCATTGTGTTCTCCGTTTTATTTCTTTTTAAGTTGTAATTTAATTTGTTGGTCTTGTTGATTAACGTATTAAATCAACTGGTTTACCTAACTGGCAGCAGCCTGTTTTTCTTCAGACTTTCTCTGGAACCATTTTTCTGCTTCTTCGTCCCAGCCATCCATGCGGATGTAAGAACTTTGGCGTGGTTCAGTAACCATGTTTGGATCAACATCAACATCAACGCCTTCCAAGAAATTTACCAAGCCGATACGCTCAATCATTTCACCACATCGTTCATGCTCTAATCCGTTTTCTGCCCAGAAGTCGATGGTTTCTTCAGCGAGTTCAACAATCTTTTCGTAATCTTCATCAGTGTCGAGTTTCATGAAAGGAATCACTACGGTTCCCATCAAGTCACCAATTTTAAGGGTACGTTTACCACCCATAAGAATGGAAACACCTTTGTCATCGCCAGGAGATAGCGCTTTTACCATAACGTTTAAGCAATGCATGCAGCGCACACAGTCTTTGTTATTGACGTCTAGCGTGTCATCATCTTTAAGTGCAAGCGCTTGAGTGGGGCAGCGTGTAATTACGTTATCAATTACATACTGACGACCTTTGCGGTTTACAAACTTCTTAACTTCTTCTTGGTCAACCTTCATGTCGTCGCGCCAAGTACCAATAATGGCAAAGTCAGCACGTTCAATTGCGTTCATGCAATCATTTGGACAACCTGAAACTTTAAATTTAAATTTGTATGGCAATGCTGGACGATGCACGTCATCAGTAAAGTTGTTTAATAGCGTACGATGAATTTTCATTTCATCGGCATTAGACATTTCACAACGTGCCGCACCTACACAAGACATTCCTGTACGTACACATGGTCCTGCACCCCCGAGGTCCCATCCGTATTCATTAATTTCGTCAAAGAAATGTTGTGTGTTATCTGTATTTGCACCGATGAACATAATGTTACCGGTTTGGCCGTGAAAGGTTACCAGTCCAGAGCCCCACTTTTCCCAACTGTCACCTAGTTGACGCAACATATCTGTTGAGTAGTAATTACCTGCGGGTGGCTGTACACGTAGTGTGTGAAATTCTTTAGATTCCGGGAAAGCTGCACCGACTTCGGAGAAGCGTGGAATGATTCCGCTGCCGTAACCAAAAACTGAAACGGTTCCACCTTTCCAGTAACCTTTACGTGTTTCATATGAATGTTCTAGCTGACCCAAAAGCGAGTTGGCTACGCCATTAATTCTCGCATCTGGATGTTGGTCGCGAAGACGTTTAAAACCAGAAATGAAACTAGGCCATGGGCCTTTCTCTAGCTCATCAAGCATGGGGGTAGGATGATGCTTATCGGCCATTGTGGAATCTCCTAAAATTGTTACCAAGAAAGTTGTTTGTGGGCTATGAAAGTCTATATCAGAGTCGATCTAAACTACGCACCGTCTATACATGTAGAATAAACGGAAAAGTCCAAAAAACATAATGTTAGAGAGTCTAGAAGTAGGCTCTAACAGGCAAAATCCCCTCCATGGGGTGCGGCCAAAAATACTATTTACCCCAATTGAGATACCATTAATTATGGTATCGAGATAACTAATTTCAGTAGCTTTCCAAGTAGTCTAAGTCTATGTTTATAAGCAACAATAGAACCATACGTTTACGGCCTTTTACTCATATAGCTCATAAGAAATGCAGCACTATCTCTTAAAAGAAAAACACTCATACGAGGAGTGGCGTGCGCAAAAGCTATATAACTACCCGAATGATGCTCAGCAGCTAATTATTGAGCTAAATAACCCCATAAATTTAATGGATAAAGAGCTATTGAGTATTAAATCTTCTTGCTCAAAAACCAATATGGCCATCTATCGTTGCACAAAAAACATACAAAATGACCGAAATACGGTTACTTCTATTGCACGGCAGCTGGGTATGCACCAATTGGATGCAAATGTTTGTGCGGATGAAGATCGTATCTCTGTCATCACGGATAGTGGTGCACAAGCATCACCCTATATTCCCTACACAAATAAACCACTCAACTGGCACACGGATGGTTATTACAATGCGCATGAGCAACGTATCCATGCTTTTATCATGCATTGCGCACGTCCAGCTAGAAGTGGTGGCGAGAATATGTATTTAGATCCAGAAATTGCATATATTTTATTGCGCGACCAAAATCCAGATTACATATCTGCATTAATGCAAGATGATGTAATGAGAGTTCCTGCAAATAAATTGAATGAAAAACAAATTCGCCCAGCACAAAGCGGGCCTGTATTTTATATAGATGATACTTCACAAGCGTTATGCATGCGTTACACTGCGCGCAAACGAAACATAGTCTGGAAACAAGATAAAGCAGTTCAACATGCATTAGCTTTTTTGCATGATGTGTTACAAGACAGTCCTTATATATTTCATTACAGTTTGAAAGCAGGCGAGGGTGTAATTTGTAATAACGTATTACATAACAGAAGTGCTTTTAATGATGATCAAGATGAAAGTAAAAAACGAATGTTGTTTAGAGGTCGTTTTTACAATCGTGTTACTAGTAATCAAAACACCTTAAATTAGGCGGTAATATAGTAATGTTGTGGCTAAGCGAGCTGCTCATGAAGCATCATGAGCTAAATTCTTTTGAAGAACTTAAAGACAAGTTAACTGAAGAAGTGAAACAAGGCGAAATGTTTTTTCGTATGGATGTGCGCCCACCCTTTCAAGATACGCCCGAAAACTGGGAAGATATATTAGAAGCAATATTTACTTCTGCTGGTAGTATCGGCCAATAAAGCTAACTCAGTTAAGCCGACTGCAATGATATGCAATGTTAAGTAGCTTAAAAAATTAAGCAGATTACTTAAGCGCTCTAAAAAGTAAAATAAGGAACTTCACATATTATGTTTTGGCAAGATCAAGATGATGAAAAGCAACAGTTCGTCGTGCCCGATAATATAATTGACTTGTCATTTAAAGTGCAATGTACAGAGCTACCTTTAGATCATGCTTACGCACTTTCACAAAGCATACAAAATGTGCTTCCTTGGTTTGCTAATGAAGAGCATACAGGTATCCATTTAATACATGGTGCCGAGTCAGGTAATGGCTGGATTCGCCCACAAGAACCTGATGCAACGTTATGCTTATCAAAACGTACACGTTTTATGTTGAGGTTACCAAAACATCGTGTAGAGGATGCATTAAAACTTGTTGATCAAACATTACATGTTGCAGGCAACGATATAATTTTAAGTAAACCAAACCAAAAAGCACTCTCGGTGTTGCCTACAATTTTTGCTCGTTACGTTGTGATTCCGAATATGGGTGATCAATTAGAAGATGAGGAAGCTTTTCTAAATAAAGCTGCAGAAATGTTACGAAAAGAAGGTATTCATGTTAAGAAAATGATGAGTGGGTTGGCGCATGTTTTGAGAATGCCGGATAAGAACTTGTACACGCGTAGCTTGATGATTGATGGCTTGAAAATCGAAGAATCTATTTACTTGCAACAAAATGGCCTGGGTGAGGGCCGTCTTGTAGGGTGTGGGCTTTTCATGCCGCATAAGGGCATTGAGGCGGTAGGTGAAGCGCAAAAATAGTATTTTTAATGAGTTATGGTGAAAAGATATCTCTTCTTGGAAAGTTAGTTTTTAGTCGTAAAACACAATAATAAAGCTAGCATTATTTATAGTATTTAGGAGCTAAGTAGTATGGGTTTCATCGTAAACGGTAAAGAACTGGAAACAACCCCATCAGGGTTTCTGGTCAATATTGAAGAATGGTCTGAAGATATGGCATTAGTCATTGCCAAAGAAGAAGGCGTTGAATTAACCGAAAAGCATTGGGATGTTATTAATTATCTGCGAGATGAGTTCATTAATAATGCCGGCAATCAACCTAATACCCGCAACATGACTAAGGCTATGGCTAAAGCATGGGGTGAGAAAAAGATTGATGCCAAAGTGCTGTATGACTTATTCCCAGGGGATCCAAGCAAACAAGCCGGCCGTATTGGTGGATTGCCTGAAAGTCGCCGTAAAGGCGGTTACTAAGCTGCTTACTATTAATTAGTTTTACCCATAGTGGAGTACAGACTGGTCTCTTTAAACCAGTAAGGTTAAATAAAGTAATAAACACTTCATAATCTAAATAGGATTCGATATGAGTTCCAAACAAGAAAAAATTCAAAAAATGCTTGAGTTGCAAAAAAAGTTTATTGAACTTGAGCAGAGTGGTGAAATAACTGCAGAAGGTTATTTTGTGCCTAAAGATGGTTCAAGCCTGGATGGTTTTAGAGAAGAGTATGCAAAACTTGCCATGGAAGTAGTGGAAGATGCTCATAAAGAAAAGGGCTCACACGCTTAATCTGTAAGAACAAAGCAACTGTATAACTCAATAATTTAAAGGCCGCTTCTTGCTTATGCAAGGGCGGCCTTTTTTATTTCTTATTACACCTCGCTCCACATACGTACAAGATTGACGTAAGTATTATCTATTCGTTTAGTATCATTCGCGTCAGGGTCTTTGCGCAGCATTTTCTCTCGTGTTTTACCAAGCTGGTAGAGCAGATCACGCTGTTCGTTGTCACGTATTAAACTCTGTATCCAGGTTACCGCAACAATTCTTTTCCCACTAGTTACTTTAGTTACACGATGTCTTGTGGTGGCAGGATAAAGTACGGCATCACCAGCATTAAACTTTATTGTCTGTTCGCCATATGGAGTTTGAATCATTAACTCACCGCCTTCATATTCTTCCGGTGAATTAAGAAATATAGTCATAGCAAGATCAGACCGATAACGCTCGGTTCCAATGCCCATAACGGGGTCATCAATATGTTCTCCATATTCCATGCCTTTCTCATAGCGTGCATAAAAAGGTGCAGCGATGCGATGAGGTAATGCCGCATGTTGATATTCAGGATGACGAACAACATTATTCATTACAATATTATTAAGCGAAGAAATTATGTTTTCATCGGCTATTTCTTGGTTGTTTTTTACCAGTTGGGCCGCTGCGCCTGCAGAAAGTTTTCCATCTCTAAAGGTTGCATCTTTGAGTAGTGGCCGAATGTTATTTAATTCAGCCTCACCAAGAATGTGTTTAATATTGACTAACATATTTTTCTCGTTTTTTAGTTTTCTTATTACAGGCTATACTGAATTACAGATTACAGAGAATTAAAACCTGATGATACTTAAAGTCACGATTGATGAA
>CAZFEP010000009.1:34005-35397 GCA_964517365.1 uncultured Thiotrichales bacterium
ATTACAGATTACAGAGAATTAAAACCTGATGATACTTAAAGTCACGATTGATGAAAAAACATTTCCGCTGGAACTAGACCAGAGCATGATTTCAAGCGCGCAGGATATGTTTACAAAAATGGATACAGATATGGACCAAGGTTGGCAGATGAGCCGTACTTGGGTTGAAGCGCCTAATGATATGCAGCGTTGCCAAATTGCAGCCGATAAAATGTTAACCGCTATTCAACAAGAAAAAACGGCTACTGTGGGGCTGATGGCGGCCTATATTATGAATAAAATTCCGGGTGTGCAGGCGGTGGATATTGATACCTCTGGAGACATGACCTTAACAGAGCTGGTTATGGCTTAGATTTTGTAGATTTGCATTTGAGAATCTTTTGCATGCGTAGATGAGGGATTGCCAGCTCTGATATAGCTTCACCACAAATCGTATAATGATTTTTAATATAAAATTTGGTTGCGGACTCGCGAGCGTATAACCAGCAGCTTTTGATATTATTTTCTATTGCATGACTCTCTAACTCATTCAGCAAACGGCTTCCAATCCCTTGTTTTCTAAATGCACTGTCTACAGCCATGTAGCGTATGCGAGCTGAACTCTTGTTTTCAAACTGCAATCTGCCTACTGCTATAATTTTTTCATTATTAAACGCTGCTAGCTGATATGCAGAATCTTCTAATTCATCCTGTTCGCTTCCGCGTTCAAGTCCGAGTGGTTTTCGTAATAATTTCCAGCGGAATGTAAAGTAATCCTCAAATTCTTTAGTAGATGAAGGAATGCGATAAGTAGTTTGCATCAAATGCTAATTATTTTTGCAAGAGTTTATGCAAATACAACCCATGTGGTTGCAATGTATTTTACGCCCGACTCAAGTGTGACGCCGCGATGCTCGTGTGTCCAAAAAGGAGGAAATAAAATTAATTTTCCAGGTTCAGGTTTAATTTTAATATCTTGAAATAAAAACTCTGTCTCGCCACCTGGGCCCGCTACATCATTTAAATACCAAATGGCTACAAGTTGACGGTGACTAAAGTCATGACTGCCCCCATCAATATGCCAATGATAATGTTCTCCTGGTTGTGTGCGCTGCACGCCATAACCCATATCTTTAAAAGGCCCTTTAAAAAAAGGATATGACTCACGAAATTCTAATACAGCTTTCCCTAAAGATTGAAATAACGCTTTATCAACATCATTCCAATGTTCTTTTCCACTGACCACTAGGTCAGTCGACTTTTTAATACTGTTATCTTCATTTGCGAGTTGGCCAATACGGCCTTGATATTGGCCTGATTCATCTTTCTCAAAGCGTTCAATCACCTCTGTGCAGAATGCTTGAGGCAGTGCATTTGGTTTTTCAAATACAAAACTATTCGGCTTGACCTCAT
>CAZFEP010000010.1:0-23680 GCA_964517365.1 uncultured Thiotrichales bacterium
TACACCGATACTCAGCTTAATTGGTGCGATTGGCGTGGCATTGACGGCAGGATTGAGGGGTGGTGGTGTATTATTGGGGCTGCTAGTGCTGCCTTTATATATACCCGTGCTCATATTTGCATCGGGAGCGGTCAGTGCAGCAATAGAAGGTTTGCCTTATTCGGGGCATGTGGCACTGTTGGGTGCCGGCCTAATTTTGGCATTAATTCTGGCGCCTCTGGCAATTAGTGCGTCTTTAAAAATTAGTATGAGTTAAAAAATGTGGCAATGGTTTCATAAATTATCTTCACCAAAATACTACTATCAGTGGTCTGGGAAATGGCTACCGTGGTTAGGTGCAATAACACTGATTTTATCAGCAGTAGGTTTGTACTGGGGTTTAGTGGTTGCACCTACAGACTATCAACAAGGTGAGTCTTATAGGATTATATTTATTCATGTGCCTTCAGCATGGATGTCTATGTTTGTATATGTCGTCATGGCATGTGCTGGATTTGTTGCATTGGTATGGAAAACCAAGATTTCAGAAATTGTGGTCTCTGAATGTGCGGTTATCGGAGCTGTTTTCACCGCGTTAGCACTTATAACTGGAATGCTTTGGGGTAAACCCACTTGGGGAACGTACTGGACATGGGATGCACGCTTAACTTCTGAGCTAATTCTTTTGTTTTTATATTTTGGTGTAATAGCGATCTACTCATCAATCGAGGATAAGCGTGTCGCCGCTAAAGCGGCAAGTATGCTGTCTATTGTTGGCGTGATTAATATTCCTATTATTCATTATTCAGTTACCTGGTGGAATTCATTGCATCAACCGAATATGGATATTATTTCTGATAAGCCATCGATGGATCCAAGCATGTTGTATCCATTGTTAATTATGGCAGTTGCCTTCAAAGTTTATTTTGGATGGGTGTTATTCATACGTGTACGGAATGAAATTATATCGCGTGAGCGTGCATCGAAGTGGGTTAAACAGCTAGTTACAGGAAGTTAGTTATGCAAGAATTTTTTTATATGGATGGCAAATGGATGTATATATGGGGTTCTTATGGAATCACATTGATAGCTTTGTTTTTAACAATTGCATTTGCTAATGGACGTAAAAAAAAGCTAATTAGAGAAATCAAAGAAAGTTTAGAAGATTAATTATCTATCATTAAGTATTCAGTAAGCTGAGAAATAATGAACGAGAAAATAAATTATGAGACCTAAGAGAAAACAACGCTTAATATTTATCTGTATTTTATTTCTTGGATTTAGTAGTGCAACTGCCTTGGGTGTGTATGCCTTACAGAAAAATAAAACCTATTTTCACACACCTGCTGAAATTGCTGCAGGTAAAGCTCCGCTAGATAAGTTATTTAGGGTAGGCGGGCTGGTTGTGGAAGGCAGTGTCAATCGTTTTGATGATGGAGTTACAACAGAATTTGATTTAACCGACACCTCGGGGACGGTTACCTTGAGGTACAAAGGGTTGTTGCCGGATTTGTTTCGTGAAGGCCAAGGAATTGTAGCGCAAGGTAAACTAAATTCAGATGGGGTAATTGTTGCGCAAGAAGTTTTGGCTAAACACGATGAAAACTATATGCCTCCAGAAGTGGCAGATGCATTAAAAGCATCAGGTGGAGCGCATCCAGAGAATATCCCCAAAAAGAATTATTAAAAAATTACTAATAATAATTATTTTGAAGAATAGCTTAGAATTATTAATTGGCTAGCTTAATATCCCGCGTAATATAGAGATCAAGACATTATGATTCCAGAAGTCGGACACTTTGCATTAATTATTGCACTATGTTTAGCGCTAGTGCAGACCATAGTGCCAATAGTCGGTGCCCAAACAAATACTAGTCAATGGATTGCTGTTGCAAAGCCTGCAGCGCGTGGGCAATTCTTGTTTATAGTCATCAGCTATATTTGCTTAACTTACAGTTTTATCAAGAATGATTTTTCAGTTTTATATGTTGCAAATAATGCAAACACCGCATTGCCGCTGCAATATAAAATATCTGCAGTGTGGGGTGCTCATGAAGGTTCATTATTGCTTTGGGTGTTAATGTTAAGTGTTTGGACGTTAGCCGTTACGGTGTTTAGTCGCAGTCTCCCAAATGTGATGGTCGCTAGAGTAGTGGGTGTGATGGGTTTTGTAAGTGTTGGATTTTTGTTATTTACACTACTTACCTCTAATCCATTCGAAAGAATTTTTCCTGTTCCGTTAGAAGGCAAAGATCTAAATCCTTTATTACAAGATCCCGGCTTAGTCATTCATCCGCCTATGTTATATATGGGCTACGTAGGGTTCTCGGTAGCCTTTGCGTTTGCCATTGCGGCTTTGCTAGGGGGTAAGCTAGATTCTGCGTGGGCACGTTGGTCACGACCATGGGCCACGATGGCATGGGTATTCTTGACAATAGGGATTGCGCTCGGGAGTTGGTGGGCTTATCACGAGCTTGGTTGGGGTGGATGGTGGTTCTGGGACCCTGTAGAGAATGCTTCCTTCATGCCTTGGTTGGTGGGTACGGCGTTAATCCATTCGCTTGCAGTAACTGAAAAGCGTTCTAGTTTTAAAAACTGGACTGTTCTACTTGCTATCTTGGCATTTTCATTAAGCTTGTTAGGTACATTTTTAGTGCGTTCCGGGGTGCTTGTTTCGGTACATGCATTTGCAACTGATCCGGCGCGTGGTGTGTATATATTACTGTTCCTGGCAATTGTTATTGGTGGCTCGTTGCTGCTATATGCGTTACGAGCTCCGAAGATAAAATCAATCGGACAGTTTGAACTGGTGTCTAGAGAAACTGCGTTGTTACTTAATAATGTTTTATTGTTAGTGGCTATGTTCACTATTTTAGTAGGCACATTGTATCCATTATTTTTAGATGCTTTGAATGCAGGCAAGATATCTGTTGGACCACCTTATTTTAATGCTGTTTTTGCACCTTTGATGCTTCCATTGGTATTTATCATTGGTGTCGGGCCATTCTTGCGCTGGAAGAAAGCAAGCTTATCTGAGACATTAAAGAAATTATTTAAGATTATTGTTATTGGCTTACTTATAGGTTTGGCGCTGCCTTATATCGTTGCGGGCAAGACTTCTATATTAGTAGTGTTGGGTATCACTTTAGCGGCATGGTCGATTTGTGCAGCTTTATATTATTTATTTAAGAATGTTTTTCGCAATGATGCAAAACTAAATTCTTTGCAACGTTTTAAGAAGATACCACGAGCAACGTATGGAATGGTTGTGGCGCATATTGGTATTGGAATTTTTGTTCTTGGTGTTACTTTTGTTGGCGCTTTCGAAGAAGAAAAAGAAGTTCCTATGCGTGTGGGTGAAAAGGTAGAAATGGCAGGATATGAGTTTGGTTTTAATGGTGTCAAAAATATACAAGGGCCAAATTATTCATCCAAGCAAGGCTCTTTGAGTGTTTACAAGAATGACAAACTCGTTGCCACGTTGTTGCCGGAGAAGCGTACCTATCTGGTGCAACAAAATCCAATGACCGAGCCGGGAATTGATACTGGGTTTTTACGTGATATTTACGTTGCTTTGGGCGAGCAAATAGATAATGAAGCATGGGGTATGCGTTTATACTACAAACCATTTATTCAATGGATTTGGATGGGAGCCGCATTGATGGCGTTAGGTGGTTTGCTAGCTGCGTTAGATAGACGTTATCGACTGAAATTGAAGCGCGAGAAGGTGGCTGTTAAACCGATCAAAGGCGAGCAAGCAGCTCAAGCAACTACTTGATAGAAATTTTATGATTAAATATCTATTGCCGGTAATCCTCTTCTTTGTGTTGTGTGGATTTCTGTTTATTGGTTTATATAAAGACCCTTCTGAAGTGCCTTCGCCTTTGATTGGTAAATCCGTTCCTGTATTTACTTTACCAACACTCAATGATAATTCGATTCAATTTTCAAATAATGAGTTTCTTGGAAAAGTATCTATTTTGAATGTTTGGGCCACATGGTGTTTTGCTTGTAAACAAGAGCATCCTGCATTGTTAGAGCTGGCTAGACGAAATATCGCACCTATTTATGGATTAAATTATAAAGATGATGCGGCTCAAGCAAGAGTGTATTTAAGGGATTTTGGTAATCCATTTAAACAAAATGCTTTTGATGAAGCTGGACGAGTAGCGATTGATTGGGGTGTGTATGGCGCGCCAGAGACATTTCTAATCGATAAAAAAGGAATTATACGTTACAAACACATAGGCCCGCTTACACTGAATGATTTGGATAATAAGATACAACCCTTGATACTAGAATTAAAAAATGAATCATAGTCGCTTATATATCATTAGTTTTCATCAAGTGGTGTTCTTGATATTGATGATATTTGCCAATCATTTGTCTGCCATGCAGCCAGTGGAGGTATCACCTGAATATGAAGAACGTTACCATGACTTGCTAAGTGAATTACGGTGTTTAGTTTGTCAAAATCAAACAATTGAAGAGTCTGATTCAGAATTAGCGCACGATCTTCGTTTTGAAGTAAATAAACTGCTTAACAACGGAGCTAGCGATTCAGAAGTGATTAGTTTCATGGCAGATCGATATGGAGATTTTGTCTTATATAAACCACTAGTCAAGCCTAAGACTTATTTGTTGTGGTTTGGACCTTTTATCTTCCTGATATTAATTTTATTTTTAGTGCTTGTGCTGGTTAGGAAGCAGACTTCTGTTTCAAAGAATGATCTTTCTGATGATGAAAAGACAAAGTTAGATTCGATATTAAAAGATACTAAAGAATAAATACTGAATGTTAAATTTTTGGATTATTTGTGCCTTGCTCATAATTGTCGCGTTGATAATTATTTTACCTTCTTTATTCGCAAAAAAAGCGCCAGAAGATCTTGATCGTAAAAAAATCAATCGAGCTGTATATGAAAAGAAGCTCTTGGAACTGGAAACTGATAGAGATAATGATCTAATTGATCTAGACCAATACAATATTGCTAAATCCGATCTAGAGCGATCTCTAATAGATGATTTGGGAGATTATAAAGAAGTGGTGCTTAATAGAAGTAATAAAGTATTGCCAATTATTGTCTTAATAGTCTTGCCCGTTATAGCTGTTTTCACTTATTTAAATCTAGATAATGGATTAAAGTCTCTTGACCCAGAATTTAAAAGCAAAATGGCTACGCAACCGGGTCAAATGCCAGATATTGAAAAAGCCATTGCAGAATTAGAAAATAAACTTGAGAAAGATCCCAATAACATTGATGGTTGGCAAATGCTTGGTCGATCTTATGTAGTCTCCAAGCGCTTTGAGGATGCAACCAATGCATATCGACAAGCTAATGAATTATCTGACGGTGCAAATCCTGATATTTTAATTTCATATGGTGAAGCGAAAGGGCTTGCTGCTGGTAATCAATTTGATCAAAGTGCGATGACGCTGTTTACCAAGGCGTTAAAAATCAGTCCTAACAATGAACGTGGATTGTGGTATGCAGGTTTAGCTTCTTACCAATTACAAAATTATAAAGAGTCTGTAGGTTATTTGGAGAAATTATTGCAACAAGTACCAAATGATCAAGCTGATGTGAAAACTGCTCTTGTTAAATATTTAAACGATGCTAAGCAAAAAGCAGGAATTGAAATTGTTGATGTAGAAAACGCTAATAAGAGTATTACTAATAAGAGTTCTGGTAATACAGGAGATAACTTAAAATCTAACATAGTTGTGAACGTTACATTGAGTGATGAGCTTCACAATAATTTTGTGAAGTCTGACACACTGTTTATTTATGCTCGTTCTATGAATGGACCTAAAATGCCTTTAGCGCTAGTGAAATTGACCGCTGGAGACTTACCTACCACTGTAACCCTGGATGATTCTGTTTCAATGATGCCTAGTATGACTTTATCTAGCATGGAGCAGGTTGAAGTCGTTGCCAGAATTTCAAAGACTGGGCAAGCAATTATGCAGAGTGGCGACATATTTGGAAGTGTCGAGTCAGTGAAAACTGATCAGTCTGAGGTTGTAGATGTAATAATAAGTGAGTTAGTGCCGTAAGAAATGTATTAGAAATATATTTTTAGCATGACTCTTTTAAATTAAGGATGATTTAGAGGTTATTAGTATGGATCTATTAGCGAATATTTTACTTCTATGTGGCATCGGTCTGTATGCTACTTCACTGTTTACAGTTCAACATCTAGTGAAGAAACTCCCGCTGGGTGAAGTGCGTAATAACTGGAAAATACTATCATTTTTTATTGTTGGGTTTATCGTAGGGTACATGGCTTACATGTTCATGCTTTGGACAGGTAAGGTTGGCCTTCAAAGCATTACCTATCCTGCAATTTGTTTTGCAGCATCAGGGTTTGTGCTACTTCTTTGTTTTCTTACTTATCAAACTACATGTGATATTGGTGAAGCTATTGCTATGGATCAAGCAAGTATCATTGATCCAGTGTTAGATATTTATAATCGTCGCTATTTTGATAGAAGAGTAGATGAAGAAACACAGCGTTCACGTCGTTATAATCAACCACTCTCCATTATTTTGTTTGAAGTGGATCAATTTGAGAGCGTTACACAAAAGCATGGGGCATTAGTGGGTGATGTTGTGTTGAAAAAAGTGAGTGATTTTTTAGTCACTTCAGTGCGAGCATCAGATATAGTGGCTCGTTATGATGATCACAAACTAGTGATTGCCACTACTCAAACAAAACCAGATATGGCCATTATGTTAGCAGATCGAATTCGTGGAGAGGTTGAAAAGCTTAATATTTTATCTAACGGAGATCAAAATATTTCAGAAGAGTTGCGTGTAACTTTAACTGCAGGTGTGTCCTGTGTTGAAGATCGAATTAAAAGCGGATTTGATCTAACTGAAGTGGCCGAAAAAGCCATGAGTCGTGCAGAAAATGAAGGCCGCAATCGTGTTTATGCCTATGATCCTTCAGATGTCAGTGTTTCAGACGACGTTATTGAAGCAGCCGTAACTGCATAAAGTAATTACTGGTTAGTTGAGTAAACAACTAGGTGTTATATATCGCTATATCGATATAATGTATCAGTTGATACTCAAGTTTTTAATTTTCCAACAGAAATCATTTGGTATTTTACTTTCTATTGCACTAAGGTAGTACAATCATAGATTCAAGTTTGAAATTAAAAAACTATATGAAAATTATTTATGTTGATTAAGGGGGTAATATTTACCCTGATTTTTGCATTATTCATTTCTCGTGTGATACCTAAATACATAGAATATCGTGAAACAAATATTGTAAATCTTTTAGGTGTAGATTGGACTGGCAGTATAGCCGCAATTGTCTTGCTATTGGTTATGGTGTTGGGTATATCTGTTTTAGTGATCGCAATTCAAAGTTTCTATCTATTTTTTACACGCCATAAAAAACAAGACTAACGCATATTAATTGTCGTCAATAAAGCGTTTATCTAATTTATCATAAGCATCAATACGTCGGTCACGAAAAAATGGCCATAGCTGACGAGTTTGTTCGGATTCGTTCAAATCAATCGTTGCTTGAATAGTTTCCGGTCCATTTGAAGAAGCTTGCACTACAATTTTTCCCATTGTGTCAGTAATAAATGATTGTCCCCAAAAGTCTATCCCAGTGGACTGTTTAGACAGGTCGCTTTCATGGCCTACACGGTTCGTGCATATTAATGGAAGGTTGTTAGCGATTGCGTGGCTTTGTTGTATGTTTCGCCAAGCTTGATATTGCCGATCCTTTTCGTCTGAATCGTCACGTGGATCCCAACCTATCGCTGAAGGGTATATTAAGATTTGCGCACCGGTTAAAGCCATCAAGCGCGCACTTTCCGGAAACCATTGATCCCAGCAAACCATCACTCCTAATTTGCCAATAGAGGTCTTTATTGGAGCAAAACCCAGGTCTCCATCTGCAAAGTAATATTTTTCATAATAGCCAGGATCATCAGGTATGTGCATTTTTCGATATAGGCCAGCAATGCTGCCGTCAGTATCAAATACAACAGCAGTATTGTGATAAAGACCCTCGGTACGCTTTTCAAAAATTGTGCTAACAATAACTACATTGTTGTCACGTGCAGCTGCAGATAGCGTTTCTGTTAAAGGGCCAGGTATAGTTTGGGCAAGATTAAAATGTCGTATTGATTCTTCTTGGCAAAAATAAAGATTGCTATGTAGTTCACACAGGACAATAAGATTCGCCCCGTTATTTGCAGCAGACTGAATTTCCTCAAGACTATAAGTGAGGTTGGTTTCAGTATCAGCAAACATTTGTTGCTGAACAAGAGCAGCATTAATTTTACTCATGGATAATATTTACTGATTGGATGGTAATGATCCATACGGGATTTGCATAGTTGCGCAGTGTATCCCTCCATACTGCTGAATTAAAGCATTGCTTTCAATATCGATTATTTCTCGGGAAGGAAATAATTCATCCATTAAATTTAAGGCATGATGGTCTTGTTTATCATTGAAAACTGGCACGAAAACATGCTCATTCGTTATTAAAAAATTAGCATAGCTAGCGGGCAGTTGATGGTTGTTTTTGAAAATGGGCTGTGGGCTTGGGAGTGGGACCATCTCGGATATCCCTATCTCATTGTTACATAGTATTTTCACTTGTTGTTCTAAATGTTTTAATCGATCGTAATTGGGGTCTGAGTGATGACCTTGAGCGGTATAGGCTACTACGTCGTCTTTGCAGAACCTAACTAAGGTATCAATATGGCCGCCTGTGTCGTCACCTTCAAGAACTACATTATCAATCCATAAAACTTTATCACAACCGAACCATTCTTGAAGCTTGGTTTGAATCACTTCAAGGTCTACAGGTTTGCTGGTGGTGTTATGTTGAAAGCAGTTGCTGGAACTCAATAGTAATCTTTGGCTATTAATATCAAGATTGCCTGCTTCAAGTATAAAATCTATATCAAGACTAGATTTGAGATGGCTAATTTTCTGTTTAAAGCTATCATTAAATGCATTGTCATGGTCATAGGGATATTTCTCCCCCCAAGCATTGAATGCAAAATTCAACATCGTCATATCGTTATTTGATGCAACAAATATAGGGCCAAAGTCACGCACCCAGGTATCATTTGTAATGATCGTCAAGAAAGTAATATTATGTTGCTTGATGGAATGTCTAGATAAAAGCGCTTCAATGCAGTGTTGATGAGAATCGTTATATGCAATCAGTATCAAATTTTGATGCCTGGAGATGTAACGACTTAGCTCTAGATACGTTTTCTCAATAGCATTGAGCTCATCCACCCAGTCTGAATTGGGATGAGGCCAAATCATAACAATAGCATCTTGTCGCGCCCATTCGGGTGCGAGGCGGTATGAGACCACAATGTCCGGTGTAAAGTTTTAGACGAGTTTTATTTTGTAAGTTGATCAGTAATAAATCAATGAGCTACGGCATGAATAACAATGTTACTTTCAAAGAAAACAGAGTAATTATTGTAATCCCAGCGATAGATTGATGGGTTACCAACTGGGCCTTGTTTTGAACTGGGTTGACCAAAGCGCGTTTCAACTTGTGATTTAGAAAGACCACGAATTGGCATGTTGCTGTTGGTTACCACATAAGCACTGTTGCCGGGTGTCTTCACTACCTGTGCGTTTACCTGTAAGGTTGCGGTTGCTAAAAACAGGGTAAGAATTGAACTTATAAAAATTCGCATAGCTCTAAGTAAAAGTAGTTTAAACGTGGGTTGATCATAGCACCGCCATGTATGGGCTGGAATACAGCCTTTACTAAAGCAGGATAATAGTCGGGTTTTAACGGACTAATGGAGAGGATAACTTCATGATGGAGCATGTTGAGAACTTCGCATCAGAGGTCGCTAGTTTACAGTTGTGTTATTTTCTATATCAATTATTTTATTAAATTCAATATATTAGAGAAATTACTTCATCTAATTTAACCTAAAAAATATTATTTAAATGTTCCGGCCACTCGAGCTTTTCATTGGTTCACGCTATTTGCGTGCTAAACGTCGTAATCACTTTATATCGTTTATATCATTTATTTCGGTCTTTAGCCTGGCACTGGGCATCACACTTATCATCACGGTTCTTTCTGTAATGAACGGCTTTCAGTTCGAGATTAAGGATAGAATCTTAAGTATGACGGCACATGCAACGGTGCTCGAGTTAGATGGCAAATTACGTGATTGGCAGAAGGTTGAGCATGAGCTTAAAGATAATGCAGAAGTTAAAGGTTCAGCTCCCTATGTTTCTGGGCAGGGGATGATTGTAAATGGTAAACAAGTAACGGGTGCCATGTTGAATGGCATTGACCCGAGTCTAGAAAGCAAGGTCTCAAGGATCGGAAATCATCTTCAAGATGGCAATTTAAACGTGCTTAAACCTGGTGAATTCGGGATATTACTGGGTAGTGATCTAGCAAATTACCTGGCTGTAGATATTGGTGAGAAAATAACGGTCATTACACCAGAAGCTACCGTGACACCGGCAGGAATCATACCCAAGTTCAGGAGATTTACTGTTGTAGGAACCTACGAGGTTGGTATGCCTCAATATGATCGAAATACTGCTGCGATTCATATAGATGATGCTAAACGCTTATTTCATCTGGGAGATTCGGTTACAGGATTAAGATTAAAATTTGAAGATTTATTTGATGCCCAAGATATTACTTATAAATTACGTGATCAACTTGGGGGAACGTATTGGGTAACAGATTGGACTTATCATAATCGAAATTTTTTTCGTGCGTTAAAGATGGAAAAAACAATGATGTTTATTATTACCATCATTATTGTTTTTGTTGCAGCCTTTAATATTATATCTATGCTGGTGATGGTGGTGACTGAAAAGCAAAGTGATATTGCGATTATGCGAACATTAGGTATTTCACCAAAAAGTATTATGGGAATATTTATTGTTCAAGGTACTGTTATAGGCTTTGTGGGTACACTTTTAGGTGCGCTCGGGGGTGTACTACTATCTTCAAATTTAGAAAGTATCGTTAGAATAATTGAAAAATTTCGGGGTGCAAAATTCCTTTCACCAGATGTATATCCTATTAGTGATTTCCCATCTGATATTATTCCGAGTGAAGTGCTGACGATATGTATTGTTGCATTTATTATTACAGTTCTAGCTACTATTTATCCTGCATGGAAAGCATCAGGCACACAGCCTGCAGAGGCCCTAAGATATGAGTAGGGATATGAGTAGGGATATGAGTAAAATACTATGAGTGTTGTACTGCAATGTGAAAACCTAACTAAAACATTTGATAGTGGGCCTGCGAGAGTTGAAGTCTTAAAAAATATTAACTTTAGTGTTGATCAAAAAAGCAGAGTTGCAATTGTTGGTGCTTCAGGAAGTGGTAAAAGTACATTAATGCATTTGCTTGGGGGGCTAGATGTGCCGAATTCTGGAACCGTAACTGTTTGTGGTCAGGATATGTCAGCTATGTCGGATGCGGCAAGAGGGAGCCTACGCAATCAATCCTTAGGTTTTATATATCAATTTCATCATCTGTTACCGGAATTTACCGCCGTAGAGAATGTTGCATTGCCACTACTGTTACGTAAAGGTTCAATAGAGGATGCAGAATCTCAGGCTAAAGAGGTGCTTGTAAAAGTAGGATTATCAGATCGAGTGCTGCATAAGCCAACAGAATTATCAGGAGGAGAAAGACAACGTGTAGCGATTGCTAGAGCGCTCGTTACACATCCTAAAGTCATTCTTGCTGATGAGCCAACGGGCAACCTTGATAGCAAGAACGCATTACAAGTGCAAAATGAAATGCTTGAGTTGAATCAGGAGTTGGATACAGCCATAGTAATTGTCACTCATGATTCAAAAATAGCCGAGTCAATGGATGTTACCTATACTCTCGAAGATGGGATGCTTTCAAGGACTTGAATGTCCAGTTGTGAAGCTTAGGTAACACGCATCAAAATGGAATATTAGCTAGCACCATCGAAATAACATCATGAAGAAGCCACCCATTCCCACCGATGAGTCGTCGAGAATCAAAAACCTACGAAGCTTAGATATTTTAGATAGTCCGCCTGAAGAAAAGTTTGATTTAATTACTCGCTTAACTGCACAAGTTTTCAATGTGCCCATTGCATTAATTAGTTTAGTTGACACTGAAAGGCAATGGTTTAAGTCCAAGCATGGAATAGAGGTGGAGCAAACCAGTCGCGACGCATCATTTTGTGCACATGCTATTGCTAAACCAATATCAGAAGGCAGTGATAAGATAATATTTGAAGTGGAAGATGCGTTAGAGGATGAAAGATTTAGAGATAACACGTTAGTCGTTGGTGAGCCTTATATACGATTTTATGCCGGGTTTGTATTATTGTCTCGTGAAAATTACAAATTAGGTACTTTATGTATTATAGATAAAATACCTAGAAAATTATCTAGCTTTGAAAAAGAATCATTTTATAATCTTGGGATGCTAGCGCAATCTCAGCTACAATCTTTTAAATTAATAGATGATACCTCTGCTACCAAACACTATATTACTACTAGAGAAGATTAAGTCGTATACATTAGTTGTTAGGTTACTTTTTGAGTTTGCGAAGTTTTCGTTTATTCCAGAATGAAATAACACGGATGCGCCATAATACTCTCGCAGAAATAAAGCCTAATAAGCCAGTTGAAGTTCCAAGAAAGAAACAGCCCACCATAAACGGTCGCCAGCGTTCGCGTAGCTCCGTAAACAGCCAGTTAAAACTCAATTCAAATTCAAATGGGCCAAGATGCGTATCCGTTAAAACAGCACCTACTTTATAAGCAAGGTAGAATAAAGGGGGCATAGTCACAGGGTTTGTAATCCATACCAATGCAACAGAGATTGGCAAATTGCATCTAAGGATTATTGCAAAGCCAGCTGCAATGAACATTTGAAAAGGTAGTGGTATGAAGGCGCAAAATAAGCCTATGCCACAAGCCCCTGCAACAGAGCGTCTGCGCATCTGCCACAAATTTTGATCCTGTATCAATTCACCAAAAATACTAAAAGACTTCTCTTTCTTAATATTATTATCTGGAAATAGTTTTTTAAGAAGTTTACGTGGCATAGAGATAATTTAAGATCTAAAAACGACTATTTAGGATACAATCTATGTGTATGCATTTGGTTGGGTGATCTTGTGTATGTTTAAAATTGCAGTCGCATTCTTAATTGGTATCTATAGTTTAACAGTGTTTGCAAGCTTGCCGCACTGGTATTGGACCTTTTGTATACTACCGATAGTCCTGATCATCATTAAATATCCACGAAGTTATTTAATCGCATGTATTGGTCTGGGATTTTCTTGGGCATTGATGCTTGCCTATTTCAATTTACACCCCGAACTAGACAAATCATTAGAAGGAATCGATTTAGAGGTTGATGGTCGAGTTATATCTATACCCAGTAAGTATGGACGAAGTACGCGGTTTGAGTTCTCTGTTCATGAGGCAACTATTTCTGCAAACGGTAATGATGTTCAAATACCTAAGAAAGTCAGATTAAATTGGTATGGTGAAGTGCCAGATATGTCATTGGGTGAGGTCTGGCGCTTACGAATTCGTTTAAAACGACCATGGGGTTATGCAAACCCGGGTGGATTTGATTATGAGAAGTGGCTATTTGAACAAAGTATTCGTGCTACCGGATACGTTCGAAGTAAAGGGGATAATATACGTTTGCAAGCTACGAGTTTAGTAAATCCTACTTATTATATTCGTGATATTCTAAATAAAAAGCTGGACCAAACAAAAAACAATTCAGCTGCAATAATTAAAGCTCTGGTGCTGGGTGAGCGTAGTCAAATGTCTACGAGTCGTTGGCAGGTGTTAACTCAAACAGGCACCAATCATTTGCTTGCAATTTCTGGTTTACATGTAGGTATTGTTTCTGGGTTTGTATATCTCTTCATAATATTTTTATGGAAGCGTAGTGAAAAGCTATGTATGAAAATAGCATCACAACGTGTAGCTGCGTTAGGAGCAATATGCGCTGCAGTATTTTATTCCATGTTAGCGGGGTTTTCGATACCAACGCAACGGGCAATGGTAATGGCCACGGTTGTATTTTTGTCAATTTATTCTATGCAATCATTACGTCCTTGGAATATTTTATCTTTGGCTTTGATATGTGTCTTGCTGTTAGATCCTTTTTCAGTGTTGTCACCTGGTTTTTGGTTGTCCTTTGCAGCGGTTGCCATCATTCTCTTTTCTATTAAAGACCAATCATCTAAATGGTCTAAATGGAAGAGTTTGTTGCGTATACAGCTTGTTCTATCTATTGGGTTATTACCGCTTACATTGATGTTCTTTCAGCAAGCCTCAATAGTTTCACCCATTGCAAACTTGTTTGCTGTTCCATGGGTAAGTTTTCTGGTGGTACCTATAACGTTATTAGGTTCTTTGTGTTTGTTGGCAAGTCAAACAGTAGGTCTTTGGCTGCTTGGGATTAGTAATTGGTTGCTTGAAATATTTTGGATCATCCTTAATCATTTACATTCTTTTTCGTTTGCTAGTTGGCAGCACGCGATACCCACCTGGACGGTACTACCAGCAGCAATAGGGCTGATGATAATGTTGGCTCCAAAAGGATGGCCGACTAGAATAGTGAGTGTGGTGCTAATAAGCCCGTTGTTATTTGCCAGTCCACCTGCAACACAAGAAAATGAATTAAGGCTAACTGCTTTAGATGTTGGGCAAGGCTTGGCAGTTACTCTGGAAGTAGGGAGTCAAGTGCTGGTGTTTGATACGGGCCCAAAATTTAGTGAAAGCTTTAATGCGGGTGAAGCGGTTGTAATTCCATATTTACGCTCACGTGGGATCAATCATATTGATAAGCTAATTGTGAGTCATGGTGATAAGGATCATGCTGGAGGTTTGCAAGGTATATTAAATAATATGTCTGTGGGTGAGCTGGTAAGTACGTTTAATGAGAAATACAAGCATGATAACCTGAGCACTTGTGGTTCTGACGTTCAGTGGCAGTGGGGAAATGTAGATTTTCAATTTTTATACCCTACGGAACAAGCCAAGTTAAAAACCAAGCTATCCAGTAATAATAGCTCATGCGTGCTGCTTATTAATCACCCAACTGCCAGTATATTGCTAACAGGTGATATTGAGAGGTCGGTAGAACGACAATTGCTTAAAATTTATTCTGATATACTTGACGTTGATATATTAATCGCACCCCATCATGGTAGTAATTCTTCTTCTACGAAAAGCTTTATAGAGGCTGTCTCACCAGAATATGTCATATTTGCCACCGGCTATAGGAACCCGTATGGTTTTCCCGATGAAAAAGTGGTCTCACGTTACAAAGAGTCTGGTAGCAACTTAGTAAATACAGCATCTCACGGTATGATTACTTTTAAATTTTCAAATAAAAATGGATTGCAATTATTACCCGGGTATCGTGAAGTGCGACAACGCTTCTGGCATTCTAAAAGCTGATGCGAGTTTAGTTAATGCGATTTTTAGAATATGTTAATTCGTGCAATATATTTTCCCAAGGAGTTATTCTAAGTGTATGAAATTGTAAAAGCTGGTGGTTGGTTAATGTTACCAATTATAGCCAGTTCTATTGTTGCTCTGGCAATTATCATAGAACGATTCTGGACACTCCAGAAAGAGCGTGTAGCGCCCAAGTATTTGGCAGCTAAGATTTGGCAGTGGAGCAAAGAGGGCAAGTTAGACGAAAATCGCATCTTACAAATACGTAAGAGCTCTCCCTTAGGAAGAATTCTTGCAGCAGGATTGCTCAACAAGAATTATGACCGAGAAATAATGAAAGAGAGTATAGAGGAAACAGGTCGACATGTGGCTCACGAGTTAATGCGTTTTCTAAATACGTTGGGAACGATTGCAGCCATATCACCCTTGTTGGGTCTTTTGGGCACTGTGATTGGCATGATTCAAGTGTTTAGTGTGATTACAAGTATCGGTGTTGGGGACCCGGGTGAGCTTGCAGGAGGAATCTCAAAAGCATTAATCACAACCGCTGCAGGTTTGAGTGTAGCGATTCCAAGTTTAATTTTTGTGCGCTATTTCAGGAGAAGGTTGGACACTCTGGTTGTGGGCATGGAAGAAGAAGCAATAAAATTGGTTGAAGTTATGCATGGCCAACGTAAAGCAGGTTCTTAATACTTTAGTTTGAACTAATTAATAAGAATATATATTTTAAAAGAGCATCTATCTAGACAATGAATTTTAGCCGTACAGAAGAAGATCGTCTCGATGTCAATATAACGCCTCTAATTGATGTGGTGTTTCTGTTGCTAATATTTTTTATGGTAACCACAACCTTTAATCAGCAAGCTGAATTAAGAGTAGATTTGCCAGAAGCTTCATCAGAACAACAAGCGCTTGAAGTTATACCAATAGAAATTACGATAGACCCTTCAGGAGCATATTTTGTCAATGGGCAAAATTTACCAAAAAACACTGCGGCTGCCCTTTTGCAATCATTGAGAAAGGTAGTAGGTGACGATAAAGAGAAGGGGGTAATAATAAGAGCTGATGCTGCGACACCTCATCAAGCAGTGGTGACGGCTATGGATACGGTTGCAAAAGCAGGTATTTCTAAATTATCCATAGCAACATCTAAACCTAAGTGATGTAACACACAAAGATTAAAATGGCCGATCAAGCCTCACATTTACCTCAACAATCTGGTTGGCAAATATATCGCCGCCTTTTAAGTTATAGCTTTTCCAAATGGCAGTACTTGGCTCTAGGGTCATTAGCGCTAATGGTGTTGTCAGGTATGGAAGCACTCATGGTTTATTTGCTTGGCCCATTCATTGATGGTTCTTTTGTAGATAAAAACTATAACGATATAAAATGGATTCCAGTTGCAATGGTTGTTATTTTTCTAGTTAGAGGAATAGCAAACTTTATAGGTACCTACTTGATAGGTTTTGTGGGAGCCCATGTAACCAAAACACTTCGTCAAGAAATGTTTGAACGGGTTCAATTTCTTCCTACTTACTATTTTGACCAGCAGTCTTCAGGCACTCTACTGTCAAAGTTTTCATATGATGTGGAGCAAATTACAGGCGCAGCAGTTAAAAGCTTACGAAGTTTAGTAGAAGATACGTTTAAAGTAGTTTTTCTATTAGGTGTTATGTTTATTAACAATTGGAAATTAACATTGTTGTTTTTAATTGTAATACCAGTGATAGCTGCAATAGTAGCGTATACCAGCAAATTGTTTAGAAAATTCAGCACAAAAATGCAAAAATCAGTTGGTAAGATTACAAATATTGTAGAAGAAAGTGTAATAGGCCATCGTATTGTGAAGATATTTGGTGGACAACAATATGAGATTGATAAGTTTGAACATGCCAACGAACGTTTTCGACGTAATAGTATGCGTAAGATCACTACAAAAGCTGCTAGTACTCCTGTCATCCACACATTGGTTGGATTTGTGTTGGTGGCAGTGCTAGCGATTGCAGCGCGACCTGGAATTGCAGCTGAGGAAACAGCAGGTGGTTTTGTTAGTTTTATCATTGCAATGATTGCAATACTGACGCCAGCAAGAAAATTAACACTATTAAATGAAATACTTCAAACAGGTATTGCTGCCGGACTTAGCGTATTCGGTTTAATTGATTCTGATAAAGAGAAAGATCCTGCTAGTAAAGCTCTTGCAAATTGCAAAGGGAAAGTAGAATTCAATAATGTTTGTTTCAAGTATGCAACACGAGATGAAAAAGCTGTTGAACAAATTAATTTACAAATTAAATCGGGCGAAACGATAGCATTTGTAGGGAGGTCGGGCAGCGGTAAAACCACTGTCGTAAACTTACTGCCTAGATTTTATGATATTGATTCTGGATCAATAAGTATTGATGGGGTAAATATAACTGAAGTTAGTTTGTCATCACTTCGCAATCAAGTTGCGATAGTGAACCAAGATGTTACATTATTTAATGATACGATTGCTAATAACATTGCATATGCACAAGGTATAGACTCGCAAGACGCTCGTGTAATCGAAGCTGCAGAAGCTGCCAGAGTTACAGAGTTTACAGACAAGCTACCTGATAAGCTTAATACACTGGTAGGTGAAAATGGAGTGTTATTGTCAGGAGGTCAGAGACAACGGATAGCGATTGCCCGAGCATTGCTAAAAGATGCCCCGATATTAATACTCGATGAGGCTACATCTGCGCTTGATACCGAATCTGAACAATATATACAGAAAGCATTGGAGCTATTGCAAAAAGATCGTACAACGCTAGTGATCGCCCATCGTTTATCGACCATTGAAAAAGCAGATCGAATTGTTGTGATGGATGCGGGTGCTATTGTCGAAATAGGTAGTCATAGAGAGCTTTTGGATAAAGGTGGTACTTATGCATCATTGTATGAACTACAAAAAAGTGAACCTAATAACGGATCTGATAGTGGACACGATAGTGAAACAGGTAATCAGTCTGGCAATCAAACTGGCTTAGTTTTAAACGTATAACTTTTACTAATTTATCAATTGAAAGTTAATATTGAAAAAATATGGTATTCAAAAAATATTATTTCTATATTTTTATTGCCATTGTCATGGATTTTCATAGCAGTCTCATCGGTTAGGCGCATCTTATTCGAGGCGTTTGCTTCCAAAAAAAATGGCTTAAGAGACACACAAATCATTGTTGTAGGCAATCTCACTGTCGGTGGTGCAGGTAAGACACCATTTGTATCTTATTTAGCTCAATGCTGTTTACAAAAAAACATAAGTGTAGGCGTAGTGGCGCGAGGTTACGGTAGAGAAGACGAATCAAAGCTTGAAGAAGTGATGCATGACAGCAACGTAACTAAAGTCGGTGATGAGGCATTAATGCTTAAGCATCAACTTGGGTGCCCAGTTGCCGTTGCAGCCAAGCGTATCGACGCAGTTAAATATTTGAATAAAAAATACAGTCTTGATTTGATTATATCGGATGATGGATTACAACATTATAAGTTGCCGCGTGATGTTGAAATTATAGTAGTAGATGGAGAGCGAGAGTTTGGAAACGGGTGGTGTCTGCCATCTGGGCCATTACGAGAACCTGTTTCACGTTTGCGCCAAGCCGATATTGTAGTGAGTAATGGAGAAAACGCTTCTTATGTTTACCAGTATTGTCTCAGTTATAATGATTTCGTATCGTTAGATAATAGTTCTATCAAAAAGACACATAAAGACTTTGAGAAACAAGAAATACATGCAGTGGCAGGAATAGGGTATCCGCGTCGATTTTTTGCTGCGCTTGAAAAATTAGGTTTACACATTATTTCGCACACATTTCCAGACCATCATGCTTATCAATTAACAGATATCGAGTTTAATGATAATTTGCCTATTATCATGACTGAAAAAGATGCGGTAAAATGCAGGCAATTTAATCTCAAAAACATGTGGTATTTGTCGACGGTTGCCGTACCAGGCAAATTGCTCGATGATCGTATAACGTACTTATTGGAGGAAATTAAAAGCTAATGGACATGCAATTATTAGATATCCTGGTCTGCCCGGTGACAAAAGGGCCACTTAAATATGATAAAGACAAACAAGAGTTGATTTCTACATCTGCACGACTATCTTACCCTGTTCGAGATGGAATTCCTGTAATGCTTGAGGATGAAGCGCGTGCGCTTTCCGAAGAAGAGTATGAAAAATATAAAGCCATGTAGTTTAGTTAGTTCTATTGATGGCATGTGTTTTAATGACAACATTTTAATCATAAAGTGAGTTTCAAGGTCATCATTCCTGCTCGCTATGCGTCTACTCGATTACCCGGAAAGGCATTATTAACGCTTGAAGGCAAGCCTATAGTTCAACACGTATACGAAAATGCAACTGCAAGTGGTGCTGAAGAAGTAATCATTGCTACAGATGATATGCGGATAGCAGATGCAGGTAAAAAATTTAATGCAAATATTTGTTTAACTTCAGATAAGCATACCTCAGGTACTGATCGTATAGCTGAGGTCGTAAGTATAAAAGAGTGGAATGATGAAGTTGTCATAGTGAATGTGCAGGGTGACGAACCACAAATGCCTGCGCTCAATATTAAACAAGTTGCAGATAACTTGTTGCTTAATAATCAGTTCAACATGTCAACATTATGTGCCCCAATCAATGAGAAAGATGATCTCGTAAATCCTAATGTTGTGAAAGTTATTTTTGATGTGCATAACAGTGCTTCAAATTTTAGTAGAGATATCACAAAGCTTGATTGTAAAAATCCGAATCTGGATAAAAAAATGATATTCAGGCATTTAGGTATTTATGCATATAGTGTTGGTTTTTTGAATACATTTACAGATTTACCACCTTCTTCTTTTGAGGTTAAAGAGTCGCTTGAGCAGCTAAGAGCATTACAAAACGGTTTTAAAATTCATGTAGAAGTTTCTTGCAGGCCAACCGGTATCGGCATAGATACTGAAGAAGATTATGCTGCATTACTAAATTCAACTTAATTAAAATTATGCAATGGAAAATTAAACAACGTAAGCGGAACTATGATGGTCACTTCAAGGTGGACCAATTTGTCATCCAGCATGAATTGTTTTCAGGTGGGTTAAGTGCTGAGTTAACACGTGAGCAAGTGTCCAGGCAAAATTCGGTAGCTGTATTGCCTTATGATCCTATCCGAGATGAAGTGGTGTTAGTGGAGCAATTTAGAGTGGGCGCTATGAACGATGATAACCCCTGGTTGATTGAAATTATTGCTGGTTTGGTTGAGGACGGAGAAAATTATGAAGAGGTTGCCCGTAGAGAAGCCAAAGAAGAAGCAAATTGTATTTTAGACGAGATTCATCATGCTGTTTCGTTTTTTCCGACGCCAGGAGGGTTCTCTGAACTCTCACATGTTTATTTTGCCAAGACTGATACTACCCAGCTGGGTGGCGAGTATGGTTTAAAAGAAGAGGGTGAAGACATACGTGTGCATGTTCAGTCTTCAGCAGATGCAATTGAATGGTTGTATGAGGGTAAAATACGTTCAGCTATATCAATGATTGCGATGTATAACTTTATAAAGTTTAAGCCACAACTTATAAAACAATGGACGTGAAATAATGGCCCGGAAGAATGGGCCAGAAAAATGTCCCAGAAAATATGGATGTGAAGCGGCTGACGTGAAAAAGACCTGATGTGTAATCAGTCTAGGTCTACTTTAATAAATATATCACTACGAATATTATTAGAATTGCGTGAGGTGCTTAATATTCCGCTATCTTTCGAATTTGCATCCGTATCAATACCTCCAATCTGTATCCATTCACCAAGTTTGGCTTCGACAGTGGTGTCTGATTCTTGAACATCAATAGTACCCGCACGTTCCTCGTTGATGGTGCGATAGTGGGGTTGAACTTGTAGAGAGACTTTGTTGTTTCCAGTTAGTCTTGGTGTGACATAAAAGCCACTGGTTATATCTTGATAATCAACGCTATCATAAACTGACACTCCGTGATTATGGGTAATAATCGTGCGATGTTCATAAGGCCGAATTTCTCCAGCTGTGATAAAGGCTTGGCCACCTTCAATTACACGAATCATATGTTCTGTGTCACGATCCGTGCTGCTTCTGTTGCTGTTAATACGTACTTTTGTGCCCTTGTCTTTTGGCGGACGGTCGCCGACTACGACACGGACATCATCCCCAATTTCATAATTGCCAGATGTATTAAAATCTGTAGAGTTTGATTCAGAATCCAAATTATTGCGGACCTTGATCACTAAATTGCGCGGGGCTTTGTCCATTACCTTAAGTAGACGGGTAACCTCTTCCAAAGTTTTTGCGTCTGTTCGCAAGAATAACTGAAAGCCAGTACCGGTTATGGCGTCATTAGGTTTCAGCATAGGTTTAATGACAGGTATGATTTCGTCTGCAGGGCGATTTTTTAAATCTATTATTTGTAGAGGATCATTTTGATCAGCCAAAGAAATGCTGGAAACAAATAAAGGAATGAGCAAAAGTAGTGTGCATATTGGTGCCCAGAAATATTTTGGTGCAGATTTGTTTAAATACATAATCTTCTAACCTCTGCCTCTTGACGACTTAATTCCCAGATATTCTTAAATGTTTCAGTTAACTCTTTTGACCTTTCTGGATCATTAAAGTTTACTTCAGCTTCATATAGATCTGATTTTAAATTATAGATATACCCGATAGAATCTACGACTACATAGCTTTGATTGAATTGTGAATAATCATTACAAATTGTACGTATCTGTATTTTAGAGGAAACACGTTGGCTTAATCCTAATGCGCGATGGTTGTTTTTTACAATGGGATTTGTGTCATGAACCAGTATTCTTATATTAGCTGCTTTGGTGCGACGAACAAATTCAGAAGCTTGGGTAACAAAACCCTCAGTATTAAAGATGGTGGGGTCAAGGTATCGACTTATGATCGATACTTGGTTTTGAGCGGCAGAAATCAATTTTAAAATAGCATCTTGATTTTGCTGACGAGTATCAATCTGCATGCTTTCACCGGTGACTCCTAGCATGAAGTTTTTAAATAAATTGTCTTTTGTAATCCCCATAAATTAATTGTTCTTATTGTTAAATGTGTATGCAAACCTGCTTCAAAACTGGTTAAATTATAAACTAGCTGCCCGACAATCTCACCGCAAATTAATATCAAATAAAAATGCTTATGAAACGATGAGTTATCTTCAAAAATCAACTCATTCGAGGGCTAATGGTTAAGATCATATTCGGAATTTGATGGTTTATCACGTATAGTTCGTCTAAAATTTGAGCTTGAATTTTATGTATTCCGCAGTAGACTTTCCCGCCAGATTAACGTGCTGAATAAAATGTACCGCATTTATCAACCCTAGCCAGTGAAATGCCTAATGAACTGTATTTAAATAAATGAGCCAGGTTAACGGTAGATTCAAATTCTCGTGAAATAAAGCGTCAAAACCATAGTAGTAAACATAATAAGTGATCAAAAATCATAAAAAATGATAAAAATTAATAATCTTAGTAAAACATTTGGGCATTTGACTGCGGTCGACAATGTATCTTTTGATGTTCAGCCTGGTGAAGTGCTTGGTTTTTTAGGACCTAATGGCGCTGGGAAATCCACTACAATGAAAATGATAACCGGTTTTCTAACGCCTTCCGCAGGAAGTGTAGAGGTATGTGGATTTGATGTCAGTGAAAAACCGATAGAAGCAAAAAAATGTATAGGTTACCTTCCAGAAGGTGCGCCCAGCTATGGTGAAATGACTCCAGAGCAATACTTGGAATTTATAGGGCAAATTCGACAATTATCAGGGCAGCATAAAATTGATCGAAATAAAGAAGTAATTCAGAGATTGCATCTAGACAAAGTTCTTAATCAATCTATCGATACGTTATCAAAAGGCTTTAAAAGAAGGGTGGGGTTAGCGCAAGCAATTTTGCATGATCCAGAGGTGCTAATACTGGATGAGCCAACGGATGGCTTAGATCCAAATCAGAAATTTGAAGTGCGTGAACTTATCAAAAGTATTGCGCCCGATAAGGTAATCATTATCTCAACGCATATCCTATCTGAAGTCGATGCTATCTGTTCTCGCGCAATCATCATTGCAGACGGAAAGGTTTTGGCAGATGACACACCTGAAGGCCTACGAAGTAAATCAAGCAGTGAGAAAATGGATGATATCTTCCGTGAAATAACTAGCGGTCA
>CAZFEP010000010.1:23780-33347 GCA_964517365.1 uncultured Thiotrichales bacterium
GTAAATCAAGCAGTGAGAAAATGGATGATATCTTCCGTGAAATAACTAGCGGTCATATAACCTAATAATAAGCACCTAATAATAAACACCTAATAATAAACACTAGTTAAACAGTTTTGACTGTGACTATAAGAAACTGAAAATTAAACACTAAAGAATTAAATAATGAGAAATATCACCACTATATTTAAAAGGGAGCTGGGCAGTTACTTCGCAACCCCAGTAGCTTATGTGTTCATTGTTATTTTCTTGATTATGAGTGGTGCAATGACATTTTACTTAGGTAATCTATACGAACGTGGTCAAGCTGATTTGAGTCCATTCTTTCAATATCATCCCTGGTTATATTTGTTTCTAGTGCCTGCCATTGCTATGCGTTTATGGGCGGAAGAGCGAAAAAGTGGCAGTATTGAATTGCTTATGACGTTACCAGTTTCTGTGGGTGAATCAGTGATTGGTAAATATCTGGCAGCATGGGTATTTATTGGAATTGCCCTTGTGCTTACGTTTCCAATCTGGATTACGATCAATTATCTAGGAAATCCTGATAATGGCGTTATCCTTGCTGCATACTTAGGCAGTTTTTTAATGGCGGGAGGGTTTCTTGCGATTGGTTCATGCATCTCTGCGATGACTAAAAATCAAGTGATTGCTTTTATCATTACCGTAGTTATATGTTTTTTGTTTTTATTGGCAGGATCACCTCTGGTATTAAATTTCTTCAAAGCATGGATGCCGCAAAACATTGTTGATGCAATTTCATCATTAAGTTTCTTAACCCATTATGTTTCTCTAGCGAAAGGTGTTATTGATCTACGCGATGTAATTTACTTCGTATCATTAATTGGTTTTTGGCTGTATGCCAATACCATCATTGTAGAAATGAAGAAAGCAGACTAAAAATATGGCCGCTCAAAAAACAAAATCATTCACCGTGATCGGACTAATAGTATTGATTGCACTATTCTTGGTTGTGAACATGCTTAGCAGTTCGTTGTTTACAAATAGCCGTATGGACCTTACCGAGAATGAGCTTTATACCTTAACGGAAGGAACTCAAAGTATCATTAATAATATTGAAGAGCCCGTTACGATGTATTTGTTTTATTCCGATAAAGCAAGTGAAGATGTACCACAACTTAGAACCTATGCAACACGTGTTAAAGAGCTTTTACAAGAATATGAGCAACTCTCGAATGGAAATATTGTTTTAAATATTGTTGACCCATTACCGTTCTCGGAAGAAGAAGATCAAGCAGGTTCATTCGGGCTACAAGCTATTCCTGTGGGAGCAGCAGGTGAGAACATGTATTTCGGTTTAGCAGCAAGCAATGCGGTAGGTGATGTTGAAGTGCTGCCATTTTTCCAGCCTCAACGTGAGCAGTTTCTGGAATATGATGTAAGTAAATTACTCACCACGCTATCAAATCCAAAGAAAACAGTAGTAGGTGTTATTACTCAATTGCCTATATTTGGTGGCTTTGATATAGAAACCACACAGATGACTAAAGCATGGGCGATAGTCGCTCAGATGAGGCAGTTATTTGAAGTGAAACAACTCGATATCACTACTGACTTAATTGATGAGGATGTAGATATATTGATGGTAGTTCATCCTAAGAACATCACGGTGCCTACACAATACGCGATAGACCAGTTTGTGATGCGCGGGGGGAGGGCTATATTTTTTGTAGACCCTCATTCAGAAGTTGATGTCCCGGTTAAACAGCAAAACTCACCCTTGGAAGTTGAAGGGGGGCGAACATCCAGTTTAAGTACGTTATTTGATGCATGGGGAATTGATTTTGATGCTACCAAGGTAGTCTTAGATAGAAAATATGCACTGACAGTGGGTGGAGCGCATTCTGGTGAAGCGCGTCATTATGGCCTACTAGCCGTTACTAAAGATGATATCGATGCTGAAGATGTAATTTCATCTGAACTGGAAATTTTAAGCGCAGGAGTTTCAGGTTTTATTAAAGCTAAAGAGGATGCAGAGATAAAAATCACACCCATTGCAACGTCTAGTGATGATTCAGCACTCATTGAAGCGGTCAAATTCCGATTTCTACCCGATTTAGGTCAACTTAGTAATGGATTTGAACCAACCGGTGAAAAATATACTTTGTCCGCAAGAGTGGAAGGTAAGCTTGCTTCAGCTTTTAATACTAGACCTAATATGTCAGGTGCCAAGAAGGTCGATGAGTCCAAATATGGTGAGCATTTATTAACTACAAAAAGTGATGCGAATTTAATTGTCGTGGCGGATACGGATATGTTGAGTGACCGCATGTGGGTTCAGGTGCAGGATTTCTTCGGTGAGCAAATATTTAATGCATGGGCCAACAATGGAGACATGATTATTAATGCCATTGATAACTTAACCGGAAGTTCAGATTTAATTAGTATACGAGGTCGTGAGACCTCAACACGTCCTTTTGAAGTCGTAAAAGACTTGCGCTTAGCTGCTGATCAAAAATTCAGATCTACTGAAGAAAAGCTAAAGGCAAAACTCGCCGAGACAGAAGAAAAGCTTGTGGCACTTCAAAAAGTGCGTGATGACAGTAATGAGCTAGAACTCTCTCCAGAACAAGAAGCCGAGATCACTAGATTTCAACAAGACAAATTCAAGGTTCGCAAAGAACTTAGGCAAGTTCGTCGCAATCTGGATCTTGATATAGAAAAATTAGGCACTAAACTCAAGTTTATTAATATCGGCTTAGTCCCTATCGTAATTTCTATTTTGGCGTTAATGCTCTCTTTTGCAAGATCTAGAAAAAGAAAGCGTGCTTACAATGTCTAGAGCGAAGTATAGAACGTAGTATGAAAGTAAAGTCACTCTTTTTACTCATCGCGATTGTGCTAATCGCATATGCTGGCTATTACTATTCTTCGAGTACTCGTCAAAAACCTGTTGATAGCTCTATAAATTTAGTGCCTGGTTTATCTGGCAATTTAAATGCAGTAAAAAAGTTTACCGTTGTTGAAGTGGGGAATGCACTACTGTCGGATGTGAGTAAATCTGATAAAGGCTGGGTCGTAAATAATCGAGACGGGTATGAAGCTAACATTGCAGCTGTGCGTCAAATGCTTACC
Organism: uncultured Thiotrichales bacterium; assembly: GCA_964517365.1. GTDB lineage: Bacteria > Pseudomonadota > Gammaproteobacteria > UBA4575 > UBA4575 > JABDMD01. Next base: position 26,877 of record CAZFEP010000010.1, read on the forward strand.
AACCTTGCTGAAGCTAAACTAATTGAAGCTAAAACTTCCAATCCTGACAATTACGCTAAATTGGGTGTGGAAGATGTCAGCAACCAAAATGCAAAAGGTATATTATTTTCTATTGAAGGTTTAGACCAAGAACATAATATTATTATAGGCAATAAAGGTAGCAGTGGTAAAAACACCCAATATATTCGTAAAAAAGAAGAACAACAGAGTTGGTTAATCAATAAAAAGCTTAATCTCAATCGCAATGTCACGGATTGGTTACAAAAAGATATTCTAGATATACCTCCTGAAAGGATAAAGACCATTCAAATCAGGCATCCTGATGGTAGTGAAGTAAATATCGCAAATGATGGCGAAGAGGAATACGAGTATACCTTGGACGCTACAGCGCCAGAAGGTATGAAGATTTCAGAGTCTGAGATTTATCAAGTAGCCAACGCGCTTTCATCTATGCAACTGCGCGACGTATCTACTTTCTCAAAGCTGGATACTAAGTCTATTACACCAGTAGAAACCATATTTAAGACCTATGATGGTTTAACAATTACAACCAAAGCGTATGACATCGGTATCAATAAATATTTCACGATTGAAGTTAAATATTCAGAAAATGATGTCGATCTTAAAGTTACAAAAGGTGAAGCTACATCTACTTCACCACAAGACATTATTTCAGTCGACACGGCAATGAAATCAGATCCGAAGGCAGCAGCAGAGCTAGCCGAAAGCTCTCAACAAAGACTTGCAGGCTGGGCTTATCAGTTCCCAAGCATCACCCAAGATGCATTAGTTAAGAAATTAGAGAACTTCTTTATCGAGAAAAATGCACAATAAGCGATTAATGTTATCTTGTTAACTTAATTGTTTTCTTTTTCAATCTCTTAATTGGTATCTTTTTTGGCAAGTTTGCTTGCGATACCAACATAATTAGACGCGGTCAACTTTTGAAGCTTGTTTCTATCTTCATCAGGTAAATCTAAAGAAGTGATAAAGGTAGTGAGTTTTTCAATATCCAGTTTTTGACCACGAGTAAGTTCTTTCAGTTTTTCATATGCGCCAGAAACTTTGTTTTTCCGCATCACTGTTTGAATAGGTTCTGCTAGTACTTCAATATTTTTATTCAAATCAATATCAAGTTGATCAACATTGATTTCTAACTTAGACATACCTTTCAATAAAGATTGATAGGCAATTTCACAATGTGCAGCGGCAACACCAAGATTTCGTAATACGGTGGAGTCACTTAAATCACGCTGCCACCTGGAAATAGGTAATTTTGCAGAGAAGTGATTCAGCATGGCATTAGCAATGCCTAAGTTTCCCTCAGCATTTTCAAAATCAATCGGGTTTACTTTGTGTGGCATGGTGGAAGAACCCACCTCGTCTTTAACAACTTTTTGTCGGAAGTATTCAATGGCAATGTAAGACCAAATATCTCTGCTGAAATCAATCAGAATGGTATTAATTCTACACAACGCATCTGCATATTCAGCAATGTAATCATGTGGTTCAATTTGGGTGGTATAAGGATTAGCAGTTAATCCAAGCGAAGCAATCATCTTTGATGAGAGAGCTTCCCAGTCTACAAAAGGGTAAGCAATCATATGGGCATTATAGTTGCCCACAGCACCATTTATCTTTCCTAATATATTAACGGCTTTAAAAGTACTGAATTGACTGTTGATGCGAGCATATACATTCGCAAATTCTTTGCCCATGGTAGAAGGTGAGGCAGGTTGGCCATGTGTTCGCGTAAGAATAGAAATATCTGCATATTGTTTGGCTCGGATATCAATATTTTCTAATATTTTCATCAGACTTGGAGTAAGCACCTCATCACGTATATCACTCAACATCAAACCATAGGCCAAGTTGTTAATGTCTTCAGAAGTGCATGCAAAATGAATAAATTCAGAAGCTTCTGCTAATTCAGTTTGATCAGAAATTTTCTCTTTCAAGAAGTATTCAACAGCCTTGACGTCATGATTGGTCGTTGATTCGATTTCTTTTACACGATCAGCATCTTTAGGTGAAAAATTAACGACAATTTGGTCTAAAAATGTACTAGCATCTTCCGAGAGAAAGGGTAGTTCGGCTATATCAGGTCGTTCAGCCAGATGTTTAAGCCAGGCTATTTCCACAATAACGCGATATTTTATAAGGCCATATTCACTGGCAATATTCTTTAAATTTTCGGTTTTGCTTGCATATCGACCATCGACGGGAGATATATTCGTTAGAGGGCTAGAGTTCATTAGTAATTTTCTTTAAATCAGGTAATTAGACGTAAATTTATGAGCGTTTATTGTTTTAAGAAAGGTTCTAAATACACCATTCTGTAGGTACACTTTGTACCATTAAGTGGGCATAAAATACACCACATGCCATCTTGCTCACAGGACCAAGATCCAGCATTTCTAATCGTTACCTATAGTGTAGATACCAACCATAATTAGAACTAAAAAGAGAATAAATAATGAGTGATAATTTTCGTATAGAAAAGGACAGCATGGGTGAATTACAAGTACCCGCAGATGCTTTGTATGGCGCACAAACCCAACGAGCCGTAGAAAACTTCCCGATTAGCGGGTTGGTGATGCCAAGACAATTTATCCGTGCATTAGGCTTAATTAAGACCGCATGTGCAGGGGCAAACACTGAATTGGGCTTGATGACGAAAGAAACTGAAGCGAGTGTTAAAAAAGCTTCTATGAGTGTAGCAAGTGGTGATTACGATCAGCACTTCCCGATAGATGTTTTTCAAACCGGATCGGGTACTAGCACCAATATGAATGCTAATGAGGTAATTGCTCATCTTGCGAATAAGGTGGGTGATGTAGAAATTCATCCTAATGACCATGTCAATATGAGTCAAAGTTCTAATGATGTTATTCCTACCGCCATCCATGTCAGTGCCTGCTTGCAAATAGAAGAAGAACTCAAACCTGCCTTGGCGCATTTGTTTAGCACCTTAAAAAACAAGTCACATGAATGTGAAAAATATGTAAAAACTGGTCGTACACACTTAATGGATGCAATGCCCGTCACCATGGGTCAAGAAGTGAATGCCTGGGCACAACAAATAGAATACGCAATGGAACGTATTGATGATTCATTAAAGCGACTACGCCAACTTGCACAAGGTGGAACCGCAGTAGGCAGTGGTATCAATGCAGATGAAAAGTTTGGAGAATTGGTTGCAAAAGAGTTAACTGCACTAACGAACGTAAATTTTTCATCTAAAGCAAATAAATTTGAAGGTTTAGCCACACAAGACTCAGCGGTAGAAATGAGTGGTCAGCTAAAAGCATTAGCGGTTAGCTTAATGAAAATCGCGAATGATCTGCGTTGGATGAACTCTGGCCCACTTGCAGGCTTAGGTGAAATAGCGTTACCCGCTCTACAACCTGGTAGCAGCATTATGCCGGGCAAAGTTAATCCGGTAATACCGGAAGCGGTTGCAATGGTGAGCACACAAGTTATTGGCAATGATGCGACAATCACCATGGCAGGGCAATCAGGCATTTTTCAATTAAATGTAATGTTACCCGTTATTGGTTTTAACCTTTTGCAAAGCATTCAGCTATTAAGTAACTCATCTCGAGTGTTAGCAGATAAAGCGATTAAAGAGTTCACGGTTAATGAAGGTAACTTGAATGATGCTTTATCCAAGAACCCTATTTTAGTTACCGCAATGAATCGTGTGATAGGGTACGAAAAAGGTGCAGCGATTGCTAAAGAAGCGTATAAGTCCGGTAGACCTGTGTTTGATGTAGCGAAAGAAATGACAGATTTGAGTGATGATCAAATCAAGAAGCTTCTTGATCCTGTTGCATTAACCAAAGGTGGCATTCACGAGGCATAAATAAATACACAATGATCACTATTCACAACTGGCAGAACTATGCTTTGTCAGTGGTGGTGGGTGTAGCAATAGTAGTTATCATTTACGCCATAAAAAAGCTTTTTCAGGCTAGAGGTATTCAAAAAGAAAATAAAAGCATCCACGGGCTCATACTGATAGCCTTCGTTTTAATTACGCTCTTTATAGCTTTTATATTCTTAATGCTCACTAGTTTGCTGGAGCCGGTTCACTATTTCTTAGCGTTCAGTGCCTATATAACGGCCATCTTCATCAGGCTGGCTGCCAAATCTAACCATGAACTTATGGTTAATCTAACCAAAACCGAAGCCCTAGAACATTATAATGCTACACATGATGAATTAACGGGTTTATCTAATCTAACGTTTTTTAAAGAGCAGTTAGAGGAAATACTAAGTGTCTCGAGAAGAGATGATGATGAATTTGCATTACTGGTGATTGGCTTAAATAGGTTTAAGGTAATCAATGAAACCTTGGGCTATTTTGTGGGTGATGTAATTTTGCAAGAAATTGCAAACCGCATAAGGACATCGCTGAGAAAAACAGATTTGATCGCACGACTAGGCGGGGATGAATTTGCAGTATTGATTAACCCAATGTCTGCACAAGACCATATTCAAGCTATTGCAATAAACATTGCAGATGCTATTCAAGAACCTCTTGCTGTAGAAGGCAAGCCGACCGATGTAGGTGTTTCAATAGGAGTAGCCGTATACCCGAAGCATGCGTTGAACAGTATTGATTTGATAGAAAAAGCCACAAGCTCATTGATTGCAGCCGAAAAGAGTGGCGAACCCATAAAGGTGTACAACAATGAATCCACAGATCAAGATTTAGAAGATATACAAATCATTGGTATGCTGCAGCGCGCCATTCAAGAAGACCAATTAACTATTTTATACCAACCTCAAGTTCGTTTACGTGACGAGAAAATTATTTCAGCAGAAGCATTAATTCGTTGGCAGCATCCTGGTTACGGGTTGTTGGACCCTGGCAAGTTTATTCCTTATGCAGAAAAAGCAGGGCTCATATACGAAATCAACCTTTGGTTGTTAAAAAATATAACGAAGTTATTAGTTGAATGGAAAAATAAAAATATAAATATACCCATTGCAATGAATATAACAGCGCACGGTTTCCTCAATAAAGACTTCCAGATGGAGCTCAACAATCAAATACATAATCATCCTTGGTTGACAGCAGTGCTTAAAATCGAGTTAACCGAAACCTCAAGCATTGATAACATAGATGAAATTCGAAAATCAATGCTCACATATAAAAAAATGGGAATAATATTCAGTCTAGATGACTACGGTACAAAGCATGCTTCGCTTGAATATTTAAAGATGCTACCATTTGATGAATTAAAAATAGATCAATCATTTATGATCAATGCTGAATCAGACCAAGATAGTAGAGCGATTATCAAACATGCAAAAGATATAGCAGAACAATTAAAGCTTTCTACTACAGCAGAAGGCATCGAAACGATAGAGGTGTTAGAAATAGCAAAGCAGTATGGTATTCATAAAGGGCAAGGGTATTATTTTAGTTCTGCGGTTACGAATACAGAATTAGAAAAGAAGATCCAATAATATTTGATAATGAAAATATGGAGAAGCGTCAAGGTGGTCCATAATCGTTTTTTTTGCAATAACGACTGCTTACGACCCAAAGCGGACATTTCATTCCTCTAGAATATAGTCCTTATGACAATCAAGCGAGAATCAATTGCGCACGAAATATTATCAAGTTATTGGCATGGTGTTGGCTTTTCAACTATGCCTTTATTTGTGCTTTTGCTTTTATCGCAGACTGAATGGTTAGCTGTAATAATTTGGATTATTGGCGTAATTGCTGCTTATTTTCTTCTTAGATACTTTGTGGTGATTATCTATAAAAAGAAATCGAGATATAAAACAATTAAAGAAATTTATGGCAAAGGAGTTGAATACTTTGCAGGAGTGTTTTTAGGCGGTGTTGTGGCATTAGCTTGGTTTTTTATAGTAGTTGAGTTTGTTTCTTTATGACCGCTATTGGCCGAAAGCAGACATAAATTAAACCGTTGAGGGGAACATCAGGTTGGAATCTCAAAATTACACACTTAGAATGACTGCTAACGACCCAAAGCGGACATTTACTATTACTTATCAAAAATCAAGAAAGGCATTATTTTGAAAGATGCTCCGAGCTTAAAAGAACAGGTTAATGCATTAGTTACAGGCACTAAGTTTGAATTAGTTTGTGAACATCTAGGAAAAAGTAAATTAAAAGAAAAAGATTACGACAAAGTATTCACAGTAACTAGAAGAGAATTATTGGAATATTTACCTAATAATTACACTATAGACCAAGTGATTCGTACTAAGAAGTCTCCAAGAGATGGATTTTATGCTCTAAAAGGAATTTATGGTTGGACAACGTTTATTCAGGAAAGAGAAATACGTTTTAATCAAGAAAAAGTAGAATCAGAAGATAAAGTATGGGAGCAATATGTAAGTATTGCACTAGGATATTCCAGTTAGGATTATGACCGCTATTGGCCGAAAGCAGACATAATTAAACACGAACAAGGGGAATCTTGGTTG
>CAZFEP010000011.1:0-31860 GCA_964517365.1 uncultured Thiotrichales bacterium
ACATTGACATGCGGCTTATTACGCTCAAACTTCTCTTTCGACATTTTCTTTTACCCTTTGTTAAATAACTCAGCCGCAAACTGGGCCAACATACCTTAATCAGTTTATAAAATGGAGCCCGCAAACGGAATCGAACCGTTGACCTCATCCTTACCATGGATGCGCTCTACCGACTGAGCTATGCGGGCACTTAAAATTTCACGGCATTGTAAACGCGCCGCAACACTATTTATAGGCCCAATTGGGCTAGCGAGCCGGTTATTTGATGCATTTAATAAAATAATTCTAAAGTGACAGAAAATTAACTTCAAAACCTCGTTGCGTACAATCCACCCAATAGTAGTCAACATGAAGTAGCAATAACGTTTCCACAAATATTTTTAGATGGTTCTTGTGCTAGATCTTGCGTTAGCACTTATGAGATTTCTTGGAGCGGGTGATCGGGATCGAACCGACATCATCAGCTTGGAAGGCTGGGGTTCTACCATTGAACTACACCCGCAATGGATCAAGAATTTTAGTGTACTGATTAAGCATACTACAGACCATGCGTATTCATCAGCAAAAGCATGCGCATGATTTATTCAAAAATGGTGGAGGGGGCTGGATTCGAACCAACGTACTCAGAGAGAACGGATTTACAGTCCGTCGCCTTTAACCACTCGGCCACCCCTCCATCGTGAATTATTGTGTGTGACTCTTAAGTGAACTGTCAATAGTGTGAAGTTCAGCATAGTTCAAACCCAAAAATAACGCGCTGGTAGCTTAATGCATTGTTAAGCTAACGTAAAACGATTACGTTAATATTTTTACGGTCAATTCCGTAAAATATACATAGTATGTAATTCCAACTTAAGAAAGATTTTCAAATATGAATGTAACAATTTATGGTTCTGGTTACGTAGGCCTCGTCACTGCAGCATGCCTTGCCCAAGTCGGCAACAACGTTATGTGTGTTGATATAGATGAAGAGCGTGTCAAAAAATTACAACAATGCATCGTTCCTATCCATGAACCCGGCCTGCAAGAACTCATTCAAACAAATGTTGAAGCTACCCGAATTGAATTCACGCTAGATGCTGATGCTGGAATTGATCATGGTCTTTTTCAGTTCATAGCCGTTGGAACGCCACCAGACGAAGATGGATCTGCAGACCTGCAACATGTTGTAAAAGTAGCTGAAACCATTGGCCAAGGTATGCATGACTACAAAGTAATTGTAAATAAATCTACCGTACCGGTGGGCACTGCAAAAAAAGTTTCTAATGCCATCAAAACTCAACTAGAGAAAAGAAATTTATCACTCGAATTCGATGTGGTATCTAACCCTGAATTTTTAAAGGAAGGCGCGGCGATCGATGACTTTATGAAACCTGATCGAATAATAGTAGGTGTTGAAAACCCACGCACAGCAGAACTTATGCGTGCGCTCTACGCACCCTTTAATCGTAGTCATGATCGTGTACATATGATGGAACCCGCCTCGGCTGAACTCACAAAATATGCTGCCAATGCTATCTTGGCAACCAAAATTAGTTTCATGAACGAGTTGGCAAATATCGCAGAGCGTTTAGGCGCTGACATTGAAGAAGTAAGACTAGGCATAGGCTCAGATCCTCGCATAGGGTACCAGTTCATTTACCCGGGCTGCGGATATGGAGGCTCTTGCTTTCCAAAAGATGTAAAAGCATTGCAACACATTGCTAAAGAAGTTGGCTATATGCCAAAACTTGTAAGCGCTGTAGACGAAGTTAATCAAAACCAGAAACATGTTTTGTTTGAAAAGATAAATAATTATTTTAATGGTGATTTGAAAGACAAAGTGATTGCGCTTTGGGGCCTGGCCTTTAAGCCAAACACCGACGATATGCGCGAAGCTTCTAGCCGAGAATTAATGGAAGCACTCTGGAGCGCAGGTGCAAAAGTTCAAGCCTATGATCCAGTCGCTATGGACGAATGTAGACGCCTATATGGCGACCGCCCTGAACTTACACTATGTGATGAAAAAGATGACACTTTAAATAATGCAGATGCTTTAACAATAGTAACCGAGTGGAAAGAATTCAACAGCCCAGATTTTGATATGATCAAGAAATCACTTTCTAATGCAGTTATATTTGATGGCCGTAATCTGTTTGAGCCAAGCTTAATGAATCAGCTTGGTTTCAAATATTATGCAATTGGCCGCGGCGATTCAATTTCAAACTGAAAACTCAACGCGCCAATACTGCATTTAGATACTCACCAAGCGGCTTTTCCACTAACGAAATCCCTAAGCCTTGCTTTTGTTCATCATTCATTATGTAAAGTGCTGCAAGCAAATCTTTAGCAATAGCAGGATATTTTTTTACAACACTGATGGGCTCGACATATACTTTGATCCCGAAAACAATTGCTTTAGTGTTTTTTAACCTTCGAAAGGTTTGACGCTCACTTCGAAGATACAATTCTGACTCTATATTATCTTTATTTATTCCTGACATTATAGAATTAAAATCAAAACTATTTGGAAATACACACAACTCTTTACTGGCAAATATAAACCAATTTGAACGTTGGTAACAATCTGTTACTTTTAAATTCTTCAAAAAATGACGTATCATCCGGCCGATTTTTTCTTCAAGATTTAAAATTGGCTCATGAATACTGGCAAGAGGTTTACCAATTTTCTCCTGTAAATTCCACCAGGTTGGCGCACAAACTGATGCCGCAACAAGCTTATAGTCGTCACCTTCCTCTTCAAGCAAACAATAATCATCTGCAGACAAATAGCTGGCCAACTCCAGAGGACAATTTTCATAATCCATAATATTGTAGTTTTTGTTTTCACTTTTTATGAATATTCTTTTATCTACCACATCAAATCTTTCTGCATGATACTGCCGAAAGTTTTCAAGCAATAATTTCAAGAATTCTTTTTGGGCTGGAAGACTACCTGGCAAAGCATCTAAAACTTCTCGACCCAGCTCATTTATAAGCTTTTGTTTTTCTATAATTCTTTCTGCGAAGTCTTCCTCATACTGAACCCAGTCTGAATTATCGATTGAACTTAAACCCAATCGTAAACGGCCACGCTCACCATTAAATGGATAATATTTTGCTACAGACATTGTTAGCGATCATGTTTAATAGTATTAGGTTTAATAGAATTTTTAATACTAGATAATACACTTACTTCAATATGTTTTTTCAAACGCATAAAAAAAAGCGTATTTTTTATTAGCGATTTGGACCTTAAGAATATCATCTGCCAAAAAAGCCACGCCTTCGTATTCATCATTAACTGAATCGCACTTACTCACTTCTACTTTTGCGTGATACATATTATATTCAGGATTAATAACATCAAGGTAACCAAGATACTCACATCCATCTGAATCATTGCCGCTAAGGACACCCGTTTCGCTTATGGATATATTACTTATCAATGCATCACGATCTGTATAGGCCCACTCTCCCTTTACATAATCTAAAGAAGAAGGTTGCTCATACAAATTATTATAATTTACGGTAAGTACACCCGTGTCACCGCCATTCAAGGTCTTAAAATAGCTAGATATGGTTTTTGAATTTTTACCATTATCTTTTAATGTGCCAGTAATATTTGCCCAATCAAATGGACCGCCATCCAAGGCAAACAAAACATACTTATTTAGCAAATGTTCACCATCAAAACTAAGCGTGCCTACACACATCGCTTTTGCTTTGAGACTGTATGCATACGCTTTATCTTGAAGATGTACTGCCGTGAAGTCGTATGGGCCTCTGCCACGAATATCGAACTCACCCACCCAGATACCATCTAAAGGTGCGTGAGTCATGGCATCTGTTTCTTCTAAATCATTAGAAACATTTGATGTGGCACACGCATTTAAAAAAATGACCCCAAGAAAAAAACCAAGCACTTGCTTAAATGTTTTGGACATCATAAACCCTTACCGAATCGATATAGCAATGGTAAAGGAACCAATTAAAAGATTGAAATTAAAAAAAAGATAATGTTTTTATTTAAGTGTAGTTTTAATTAAAAACCAATTCACCGTTAAGATAGTCAAACATATAAAACCACCTTAATTTACTTAATTTTAAACCACTAAGCCCAAGAAACCTAACCATTACCTAAGAGATGCTTGAAGACCACCCTAAAGACCACTAGAATCCACGCTGTATCAAGATTTAAAGCCACCTTAGCTCAGTTGGTAGAGCAACTGATTTGTAATCAGTAGGTCACCAGTTCGAATCCGGTAGGTGGCTCCATTTAAATCTGCCAATCTCTCCCACCTTAGGCACGCCTTTAGATATAGCATTTGATACCTTCTGCGTAGCAGATTACTAATCTAGTTAATCATTCTAGCCCATCTTTCTAACCCATCTTTCAAGCACACCTTTCTAGCTCTTTTTTGATGATGCAGCTTTTTTCTTAGCCTTAGGTTCAAGTTCTACACATGGTCTTGCTAATTTTTGTAATGGATTGTCTTTTTGTATTTTTTCCCAGACACTCGTATTTAGTCTCTTAGCATCTGTTTCCTGGAAGTCTAACCAATGACGGGTTACTTGTTTGTATCGAGTCTGAATTTTAGGGTTAAAACCCAGTTTTTTAAGACGACCTACACGAATTTTAGCGCGGCTATAGCCATTATATAGTCCCAATGAAATTGCATTGGTAAATTTTCCTTTGCGAATGATTTGATAATCTTTAAGTTTAGCTACCTGCAGTTGACCCACAACTGCCTTGGCATCTTCTAACGACTTCTCAGCAGGAAGATACACCCAGTAAGACTTAGGCTCCTTGTCCGTAATAGCTTTATGCTTAGCCTTAAATCCATTTTGTTTTAATTTCTGCTCTAAACTTTTTTTATCTTTTTCATCCAGAATTGGACCCAGGGAATAACATGTTTTTGCTGGCCCAATCGAAGGAGACATATTTTGCTCCTCTCCACCATTCAAAGTATTTAGTTTTGCAATATTTTCTTTACTAGTTGACACCTGCTCATTGCCATCATTAGCGTTATATTTAAGTTGTTCACTTAACAACATGAGCGTTTGTGTCCCCTGCTGTGGTGGGACCACATCTGGAGTCGTACTTTTTTCTGAGAAGGCTACCCCCCATATCAGATAACTCAAATTAACCACTAACAAAAGTATAAATAATGATCGCATATTTATTCCTTATTTCACCTGTAACCTGATTCAGATAATTCTGCTGCACTCATTACATTAAATATTTTGCGAAACAACGCTTAATCCATCTAACACCAAGGTGTCATCCATAATTACAGGCATAGACAAATGCGACTGAATTAACTCCGCATCACCACCTGTCAATATTATCTGATCAAAGCTGTCGTTGCTCTTTGCCATTAAATTTACTACACGTTCAACTCCACCTACCAAAGCACTCATGCATCCAGAATGTATTGCATTCTCGGTAGAATTGGCAAAAATATTATATTCAACCTCAGCCGTTGAGTCTGTTTCAATTTCTGTATTACTAAGCAAAGATTTTTTCATACTTGCCACCCCAGGGAAAATCACCCCCCCTCGGTGCACCCCATCAGTATTTATAGCATCAATGGTTACTGCGGTACCTATATCCACAATACAACTATTACCTAAATATTTTTCTTTTGCACCAATCATCGCTGCAAAACGATCTACACCCAATGTACTTAGGTTCAAATATGCCAGATCAATTCCAAAACTATTTTTACAGGGATCCAGGAAATATATATATTTTTCACCATCGGTGGTTAACGCATCTTTAATCTGCGTATTCATTTCTTCACTTAGCACTGAGCTAATAACCACAACCTTTGCATTATTAAATTGACCACACAAATCCTTAACGCTATAGAGCTTCCCAAAAGGACCATATCTTTGTGAATGATAAGTCTCTATTTTTCCTTCTTCTTCAAGAGCAAATTTGCAATAACTATTTCCCAGATCTATTAATAAAGCCACTACCCATTCCCAATAATTTTAATTTCACTTATCAGTGCACTATGCAGATACAACACCTTACCATCAAGATCTAAAACTATATTTCCAAGCTCGTCTATCCCATTAACAAACCCTTTACTAACTTTACCCTCATAAAGAAATTCAATATTTTTATCAACCAACATGTCATATGAGCGCCACTTTGCACTTAGTTTGTTCAACTGGTCATTTTCCAATTTTCTCAATATATTATAGAAAGAAGATATAACTTGGGCAGCAAGCTCATTTCTAGATAGCGTCCAATCAGATTTAATCGATATCAGATCCACCCATGGCGTATTTATATTTACATCGTTACGCAGTGACATAGCCACATTTATACCTACCCCAATAATTAGTGCATTTTTTGTTTGACTGACTTTTCGCTCGATTAACACCCCTGCTAACTTTTTATTATCAACACATAGATCATTTGGCCACTTCAGCTGAATATTTTGACACCCATATCCTTCTAATAATTCAGCCATTGAAACCAAAAGCCAAAGACTAAGCGTCTCATACCTTTGTTTCCAAACCGGAAGTGGCCATGACATAGATAGATACAAATTTAATGAAGACGGGGACACCCATTGATGCCCATATCGCCCCCTACCCTTTGTTTGCTGCTCAGACAAACACACAGAAACTTGCTTATTAGCTAATATATTCTCAAGCAAATAATCATTGGTAGATGAAAGACTAGAAAAAACTTCAATATTTTTTATTTCACTTACTCCACTGATTCCCAAAAACTCCTGTATCTTTCGTTCATCCAACGGTGCAAGAAAGGCAGTATTATCCATATCGCATACTATATTTTCTGTCTTAATATTTATAACTGATCTACCTGAAACATCACCAAATAATCTCAAAAGACCAATAATTTCAAAATTGTAGAATAGTTGAATAATACTCAACGAGATAAATGGTAATATTCATAGCATGGAGTGGTTTTTTATAAAATACTAATTCGATACAATCATACCCAACTCTGCATCTCATAACATGAAGAACTCATCTATAAACTTGCCAGGCAAATACTTAACAACAATTGCACTATGCATGTGCCTTTGTACGACTATTTTACCGCTTTTTGTTCAAGCAGAGTTCTATGTTTACAAGGAAAATGATGGCACAAGTTGGATAACAGATCGCAAAATGCCTCAAGAGAAATATACTTTGATGGCAACCATTGGCAGACCCACAGCTGTAGTATCTTGCAGAAACATGACCGCTTCAAAATTAGAAAAACGCGCCAATACATACAAAGATGCAATCGAAGCGTATTCCATTGCATATGAAGTAGACCCCAGACTGGTTAAAGCTATCATCGCCACAGAATCCTGTTTTGACAAAAAAGCCATTTCATCTGTCGGTGCGCGAGGACTCATGCAACTCATGCCTGCCACTGCGAAAGAGTTAGGCGTAAAAGATTCCTTTGACTCCAACCAAAATATTCGTGGCGGAATAAAATACTTCAGCCAAATGCTTACTCGATTCAATGACAATACTGAATTAGCACTCGCTGCTTACAATGCTGGCCCTGGTGCTGTAGAAAAATATGGTGGCATACCACCCTACACAGAAACTAAAGGCTATGTTAAAAAAGTATTAAAACGTTATGCAAAATATGTGGCTAAAAGTAGCACCGTTTCTAATTAAGCCATAACATCAGTATTTATTCGTATTTTTTACCCTGATAAATAATCCATCCACCTGGATGTCGCTGCCTAGGATCATGATGCGTCCAATGCAGCACGCCACCTTTGTCAGTCCATTCATATTGACCACGTATTGAAACTTGATCATGCTCTGAAAGCGGCACACGAGGTGCAAGATCAATATTGTGCGCAACTAAAACCGTCAAATCATCAGCTGTCTTAATCAAAAAGCGCTGATGGCGAGAACCATCATTATCATCTCTTAAAACCCGCGTAACGTAAGCCACTATAGAAACCATCTCACCGGAACGTTGCGCATCGTACAGAGAGCGGATATCTGACTGATCAACCCCTTCTGGCTGCGAGTCATAAGGAGCATTAACACCGACGTCGGGCTGAGTTTGACCAAAGGGATACTGAAGAAATATCCATAGCCCACCGATCAGTAGCAATAAAAACAAACCCGCTTTTTTAAACACTTTATTACCACGAAATAATTTACGTAATAAAAGTGGCACACCTATAATTAATATCTTCTTTAAAAGTGGATTCAAGGTAATTCCTTTTTATTTTCTGATTTTATTCTGTGAATAAATATATACTATTCTAAATTTACAGTAGTGACAGCAACCATGAGCAATTCTTCCGAACATACATCAAACTTTATCCGCAATATCATTGATCAGGATATTGAAAATGGTAAAAATGATGGCAAAGTAATCACCCGCTTTCCACCTGAACCTAATGGTTATTTACATATTGGCCATGCAAAATCGATCTGTTTAAATTTTGGTGTCGCTCGTGATTACCAAGGCCGATGTAACCTCAGATTCGACGACACCAACCCAGAAAAAGAAAGTCAGGAATATATTGATGCGATTAAAAAAGATGTCGAATGGTTAGGCTTTGAATGGTCGGAACTTCACCATGCATCTGATTATTTCGAAAATCTATATGAGTATGCCACTGAACTCATAAAGTTGAATAAAGCATACGTTTGCAGTTTAAATGCAGAAGAAATCCGCAAGCAGCGTGGCACATTAACTGAACCTGGTATTGCAAGCCCTTATCGCAATCGCAGCGTAGATGAAAATTTAGAACTATTTACTGCTATGCGAGACGGCAAGTACAAAGAAGGCGAACATGTACTTCGTGCAAAAATTGATATGGCATCAGGCAATATCAATATGCGTGACCCGGTTTTATACCGTATTAAATATGCACACCACCCAAGAACACAGAACAAATGGTGTGTTTACCCAATGTATGACTATACGCATTGTATTTCAGACTCGTTAGAAAATGTCACGCACTCTTTATGCACGTTAGAATTTGAAGACCATCGACCGCTATATGACTGGGTCTTGGATGAACTAAAAATGCCTTCTCATCCACAACAAATTGAATTCGCCAGACTTTCAGTAGAATACACTATAAGCAGCAAGCGAAAGCTAAACCTGTTAGTGAGTGAAAAACATGTAGAAGGTTGGGACGACCCACGCATGCCAACCATTTCAGGCATGCGACGTCGTGGTATCACACCTGAATCTATACGAGAATTTTGTGAGCGTATAGGCATCACTAAAAAAGATGCTTTCATAGAAATGAGCGTACTTGAAAACTGCATAAGAGAAGACTTAGACCCACGTGCAAATAGACTGATGTGTGTAATAAACCCATTAAAAGTAGTAATAGATAATTATCCTGATGACAAAGAAGAAACATTTAGTGCAAACAATCATCCAAAAAAACCAGAACAAGGAAAGCGATCTATTCCTTTCTCAAAGACAATTTATATTGAACATGATGACTTCATGGAAGAACCACCAAAAGATTTTTTTCGACTTGGACCAGGGAAAGAAATTCGTTTACGTAATGCTTACGATATAAAATGCACTAACGTAATCAAAAACGATGCTGGAGAAATCACAGAATTGCGATGTGAATATGACCCTGATAGCGCTGGCAAAAACAAAAAGAAACTCAAAGGAATTGTTCATTGGGTTTCTGCCAAACATGCTATTGATATTGAAACACGCTTATATGACAGGCTATTCAACGTTCCCAACCCAGGTGCAGCAGAAGACATCACCTCTACATTGAACAAAGAATCACTACTTGTTCACTCACACTCAAAAATAGAGCCACACGCGGCCACTATTGGCGCAAATGATCGTGTGCAATTTGAACGGCAAGGCTTTTATTGTTTAGACAGCGAACATACCTCTAAAAATAAACTTGTTTTTAACCGCATCACCACTTTACGTGATACTTGGGCAAAAAAATCTGGAAAATAGACTAGATTGAACTTGATAACAACTTTGTAGGCATAAAAAAGCCTCTGTTATGACATACAACAGAGGCTTTGGTTATAATATATAGATTGTAGTGTTAAGTGTTTTTAAAGCCAGCACTAAATTTAGACATAAACTGCAATGCTTGTTGCAATTCAGGATCTTTAGCAAGCTTCATTAAACCCATAATACCACCAGTTGACGGCTCATCATGACTTGCTTTTGCTGATGCAGCAGCCTCACAGGCACTCGTTAACATCTCTATCATGTGGTCTCGTTCTAATAAGTCTAGCAACTTATGAATATTCTCATTTCGGGACACACGATCAGCTATGATCATTAAGTTATTAGCCATCTCACCTAGTCGGCCCACAATATCATCATTGATTGCATCGCCAGCTGAACCAAGTACACGCACCAAATTTGCAGCACGCTCTAAATCACCCGTTTCTACAAGGTGGTCAATTAATGGAATCGCTTTATCTAAGTTACTGCGGCTGACTTGATCCAACAACATAAGGCCATCACCCATGGTGCCACCAAGTCGACCAATAATATCATCCGATAGCGCATCTGCTGCACTTTCAAATATACGCTCTGCTTCTGACTGCATGGATTGTAGTTCACTCATGACAATACCCCCTTACAGAAGCCCGGTCTCACAATAAACCTCTGGCGCTAGCCCAGTACATTTTATTATATGCCGTCTTAAACCAATGAATGCCTTTTGTCGGCGCTTTTGGATCAGGTGGATTTTGATAATTAAACATAGCGTAGGTGGCACGTCCTTCACCCGCCTCAATAAAGCAAAATACTTTGCCATCATAATCACGAACGGGCTGACCAATCTTAACTGTAGAAGCAATGTTCTCTGCTAGCGCTTCTGCCTCAAAGTGAGCAGTAGAGCCGGCTTTACTAATTGGCAAGTTGGTTGTGTCACCTATTACAAATGCATTTTCATAGCCTTCGACATTCAGCCTAGTGCGGTTAGTAGGAATAAACCCACCTGCACCTAACTCATTATCTTCTATTACTTGCATACCCTTATGGGCTGGAACCGTTATTAATAAATCGTAATCCTCTTCGGTACCTTCTTCACTAATCACTTTACCCGGCTGCACTTCTTTCATATTAAAAAGTGTTTCATAGGTTATACCTAATCGATCAAACTCAGGCTGCGCCCATTTTGCAACAGGCTCTAAACTATGGACACGACCGATGGGGTACGTATAGTGCAGCTGGACTTTATCCCAAATCCCTCGTTCCTTGAAGTAATCTGCCAACATAAAAGTAATTTCAAGCGGTGCCATGGGGCATTTATGAGGCACACCTACGGCAACCATCACTTTACCACCCTCAAAGTTCTGCAAAGCACTAAACATTTTCACTGCATCGGCTTCAGTATAAAACTGAGATGCATTTTCAGCCAAACCTGGTGTGCCTTCAGCATGCGCGCGCGAACCGGTTGAGATTACAATCATGTCATAGTCATATTGCTTGCCACTTTCGGTAACCACATTATTCTCTTTAAGATTAAACTTGGTAACCGGATCAACTCGAAACGTAATACTCGACTCAAGAAGACTAACTTGGTCACGATACAATTCATCAGGCATCATTTTACCCACCGCAACATATAGAAGGCCTGGTTGGTACATATGCTTGTCCGATGCAGACAACATCGTGATACTTGCCTTACCTGCTTTAATTTCACCACTCAGTCTTCTTGCCAGATTGTTCGCCAGAATAGTTCCACCCATTCCACCGCCTACAACGAGTATTTTCATGATTGCCTCTCTCTATTATTAATTCTTTATTTGCTCAATGATTAATTTGTAAGTACTCAGATTTCTATGCGCTTTATTCACAAGCATGGATTCGCAATATATAAAAAACACAAAATCAGTTCTGCAAATTATTTAGTTTTCTTAACTACAATATGCCAGACACCGTCACTTTCAGAGGTTTCAACCATTTCATGACCTACTTTATTGATCCACTCTGGTATGTCTGCTGCAGAACCTTGATCGGTAGATAAAATCTCTAACTCATCCCCGATTTCTGCCATTTTCATTTGCCCAATCAACTCCATTAAAGGGCCCGGGCAAAATGTATTTTTTGCATCAACAATTTTTCTTTCTGACACGCTTACTCTCCTTGAAGTATAAATCCTGGCTTTAACTCAAAAATGCCAAACCTGGCCTTCAGATGCATCACCTAAAAAGGCAGTTAAACCCAATGGCTCTGAAACAAAGCTCTCTAAATCATCCTGCTTAAGCCCCATTATATCGACCGCCATGGAGCATGGGGAAATTTTTGCATCTCCGTATTCTACAGCTTGGCCAAATAATTCTTTAAAATCGGGGGCATTTTTTTCTTCTAATAAAACACCCATCTCACCCTCTGCCGGCGCTTTATCATTCGAATCTTTAACAAAATACTTCATGGCATTCATAGATACAAATACAGTCACATCATTTCCACTTACCGCGCCTACAGACGCCACCATTGCCGCCATTTGTAATTGCTCACGGCTACCCGATGTGACCATCACACTAATCCTATTTGATGCCATAATTTACCTCACTTTAATTAGGCTTATGAAAAAAATTTGGGTTTCTATTCTTAGGGATGCAAATGTACAGGATCATCAAACACACGAAAAGCTTTTAACTTTGACTGTAAATTACTAAACAAATTTCTATCTATTATAGAGTAGGTGTATAGATTGGTCGCCGATGTTGATAGATGAATATGTGCTAAGTAGATAGAGCATTAAACACCTCTTACTGATGAATCCCTGTTTACTATTTAGACAAATTTTTCTCGAATCGCTTTCCACAGTAGTAGCATTCTACCAGTGATTTTTTACCAAAAGGCAAATAGACCATGGGATGCCCCAACGCACCGCCGCCGCCATCGCATGCGACTTCTTTATCGTCTGGTTTTACTTGTGTAGCGTTAGTAGCTGTTTTCATTATTAATGCGTTATCAATTTATTAAGCTTTAGGCATACTTTTAACATATACATCTTGCTTGCTATAAGGAATTTCAATGTTGTGCTCCATAAACATTTCATACACGGAACAATAGAGTTGATCCAGAACCTGCCCTCGCAATACCGGCTGACTGATCCAGCATAATAATTCAAAATCCACACTTGAAGCACCAAAACTTCGCATTCGAACACGTGGCTCGGGCAAACCACATACTTTTTCATTATCTTTCGCAACCTTTTCTAACACCTCGCGCACTTGATCAATATCCGTTCCATATGCAACACCGACCTTCACCCTTATGCGACGCTTACTATTAGGACCACCCGCTTCATTTGTAATTTTTGCATTACCCATGACCGAATTAGGAACCGTGATCTCAATGTCATCACGGGTAAGCAACCTTGTGCTTCGAATTCCAATGTGAGTGACTTTGCCACGCTCACCTGTATCTAGAACAATATAATCACCAAGCTTATATGGCGAATCTGCAAGTATAAAAACTCCAGCAAACAAATTAGCCAGTGTATCTTTAGCTGCGAAGCTAAGTGCTAATCCAATAATGCCTGCCGAAGCAAGCCATGCAGTTACGTCTATTCCCCACGCCAAAAACAACATATATATTGTTGCTGCTACTATTACTAGTAATGCGAGATTACTAAACAAAGGCAACGTACTGTGTTGGATTATCTGACTTTTACCCTCGCTATTACTTTTTCTAGAACTGATTGCTTGCAACAAGAATTTTGAAAACTTAATTGCAAAGGATGCCCATAGCATGATCACAATAGTCTTTAGTACTGCCTCTGTTATCGTCACAACATTTTCTGGCATTTGCAAAACTTTTACTGCCTGTACAAAACCGAAAATCACAAGACTTACAAATATGGGTTTTTGTATGAGCTCGATTACATGGTCATCGCCTTTAATTGAGGTCTTGGCAGTAACACGTTTTAAAAAACGAATAACAACAAAATTGAAAATTAATGCAAACGCCGCAAAAGCTAGGACGATTCCAAAAGCTTTAAAGTAAGGATTAGGCCCAAAGATTGCGAGCCAGGAATCATAAAGCGCTTGGATTTTTTCCATACGTAACGTACTTAGTTATAATTTAGTAGGATTGGGCACATCCCCATATACTTCCAGCGGATCAAACATCTTCTTGTATTCTTTGAACTCCATTTTGATGGGTACTTCACCTTGTTGATCACCAGTTGGAATAGCACGATAAAAGCATGATCGATAACCAACGTGGCAACTCGCCTCTCCAACCACATCAACCCGCAGCCATACAGCATCTTGATCATCATCAATACGCAACTCAACAATTTTTTGTATCAATCCACTCGAAGCACCTTTATGCCATAAGCACTCTCGACTTCGACTCCAATAATGTGCTTCACCCGTTTCAATCGTCTTTTCTAAAGCTTCAGCATTCATATATCCAAGCATTAGCAACTCACCCGACTCAGCCGCCGTTGTTACAGCTGCTACGAGCCCGTGCTCATCAAACTTTGGCGCAAGCGTTTTACCTTCTTCGACCTCTTCAACAGATTCACGCTTTCCAAACCATTTTAAATGTGCAGTCATCTTCAATTTGTTCAAAATATAAAAATTAAATTATACAGGCTAAATAGACCTAGCAGAGTAATAAGTAATGGATATAAAGTGTTAATGATTCTCCTGAAACCACTGATAAGTATGCTCAATACCATCACGAAGTGGAATTTTTGCACGCCAACCCAGATTATTTAACTTGGACACATCCACCAACTTCCTGGGTGTACCATCCGGTTTACTTGCGTCATACACAATTTTACCGGTGTAGCCCACTACCTCTCTTATAGTTTGTGCTAATTCAGATATCGACAAATCTTCACCTACACCTATATTTATAATCCCACTCTCAGAATAACCTTCCATCAAAAACAAACATGCATCTGCACAATCATCAACATGGCAAAATTCACGCTTTGGCTTGCCAGATCCCCACAAAGTCACAGCCTTAGAATTACTTACTTTAGCCTCATGGAATTTTCTAATCATTGCTGGCAACACATGCGAAGTCTCAAGATCGAAATTGTCTCCTTCTCCATACAAGTTAGTCGGCATTGCAGATATGAAATCTGCATTATGCTGAGTTCGATAAGCTTGACATAGTTTTATCCCTGCAATCTTGGCAACCGCGTACCATTCGTTTGTTTTTTCTAGAGGGCCACTTAGTAAACTTTCTTCAGATAACGGTTGCTTTGCTAATCTTGGATAGATGCATGTGCTACCTAAAAATAATGCTTTCTTTACACCTGATTCAAACAAGGAATGAATTAAATTGCTTTCGATCATAAGATTGTTGTAAATGAAGTCTGCAGGGTACTGATCATTTGCAAATATACCCCCAACTTTCGCAGCAGCAAGAAATGCATAATCGGGTTTATGTTGTTGACAAAAATCTAAGGTTTGTTGCTGATTAACCAAATTCAGCTCAGCGCTACTTGCAGTCAAAATATTTTGAAAGCCTAAAGAATGCAGCTTGCGCATAATAGCCGAACCCACAAGACCACTATGACCAGCAATATAAATTTTAGAGTCTTTATTCATTTCGTTTTGCAATACATCTACTCTTTATAATCGAAAGATTTATACCCTTTTTCTTTTATCATGGCGTCACGCTTTGCCAAAGCCAAATCTTCTTGCACCATCTCACTCACAAGCTGTATAAAACTAGTCTTGCATTCCCAGCCTAATTTCTCTTTTGCCTTACTTGGATCACCTAATAAAGTTTCCACCTCAGTTGGCCTGAAGTACCTTGGATCAACCTTCACAATTTCTTTGCCTGAAGCATCTCTACCTGTCTCTTTTAAACCACTCCCAGACCAATCAATTTTCATGCCTAATTGTTCTGCAGCAATACTCACAAACTCTCTAACACTATGCTGCTCACCTGTGGCTATGCAAAAATCTTCTGGCTCTTTTTGTTGTAACATTAACCATTGCGCTTCAACATAATCTCTTGCATGCCCCCAATCTCGTTTTGAATCCATATTGCCTAAATATAGAGTGTCCTCTAACCCCAGTTTTATGCGCGCCAGGGCTCTTGTAATCTTTCTTGTAACAAATGTTTCACCTCGCACAGGCGACTCGTGATTAAATAAAATGCCGTTACACGCAAATATATTATAAGCCTCACGATAATTGACTACGATCCAGTATGAGTAAAGCTTTGCAACCGCATAGGGTGAACGAGGGTAAAATGGAGTATCTTCATTTTGTGGAGTTTCTTGTACTTTTCCATATAACTCTGATGTTGATGCCTGATAGAATTTTGTTTTCTTTTCTAGCCCTAAAATTCTAATCGCCTCTAACAACCGCAAAGTGCCAATTGCATCAGAATCTGCAGTATATTCTGGCTCTTCAAATGAAACGGCTACATGACTTTGTGCAGCCAGGTTATATATTTCGTCCGGTTGCACTTCCTGAATAATCCTAATCAAGCTTGATGAATCGGTCATATCTCCATGATGCAAAACGAATTTTCGATCAGTCTCATGTGGATCTTGATAAAGGTGGTCAATACGATCTGTATTGAATAAAGATGTTCGACGTTTAATTCCGTGTACCGCATACCCTTTAGCCAATAATAGCTCTGCAAGATATGACCCATCCTGGCCTGTAACTCCAGTAATCAATGCTGTTTTCATATTCAATACCGTTTTTAATTATTAAATTAAGATTAAATTGCCAAGCAATTCTTTTAGTGTGGAATCGACAGCCAAAAAATCTTCCTCCAACAAACCTAACATAGCAAAATGCCCCATTAAAGAAGGAATCACCTTTAGTTCAGCACCAGGTATTTGTTCTTGATCATCTATGCAGTCTTCTAAAGGTACAAACATATCTTCCTTGAAGGCAATTACATAGGTTTTAGCCTTGATACAATTTAGCGCCTTATTTAAATCTCCATTTGCATGCCTGCTAGAGTCACCGTTTTGCCATTTATTCGCCTGCAACAACAGTGAGTTCGGATCCATCGGTTGAAACCATGCTTCCCAAAAACCAACCAGCATGTCTTGTTGGGTAGCAAACCCTATTCTTTGCCACTGTTTTTGCTTATAAAACGCTGTAGAAAGACCCATTAAAGCAAACACATGAGCTAAACGCTTTAAACCAAGCGCACAAGCATTTGGATCTGAATAATCTCCATCGTTCCACATAGGATCAGATTTCAATGCATCAGAAAAAACGTTTACATATAAACCGTTATGAGGAGTACATTTAGCAGTTCCAGCAACAGGTGCAGCACGTTTAACCATATCAGGGTAACGAATAGCCCATTCATAGGTTTGCTGAGCACCCATTGACCAACCAGTTACCAATTGTAATTCCTGAACGCCAAAGTGCTCAGTTAATAGTTGATGCTGTGCTTGAACATCGTCACCAATTGATATTTTTGGGAAGCCACTCATACATTGTGGCCCGTCTATGTTATGAGGAGAAGTAGACAAACCTCCACCCAACTGATTAGGAAGAATAATGCAGTATTTTTCAGGGTCAAGCGCTTTCCCGGGCCCTATATAATGCTCCATATTACGAGATGTGCCCGAGAACATAATGGTAAATAAAATAACATTATCTTTTGCTTCATTTACCGTACCATGTACTGCGTAAGCTAATTGTGCATGGCGTAAAACTTCACCCGATTCAAGCTTAAAATCACCTAAAGAATAGAACTCATATGGCCCGTGCTGGTCTTGTGTATAGTAATTGTTAATTAGCATTTAATTTGAGACCCCATAAAGCGAGTAAGCTTACTATGAATACCTTTAAAAAATATATTTTGTTACAAATATTAGTCCTGCTTTTATTATCAATAACAGATGTTTACTCTGAAACTTTGGCTGAAGCTTCAAATGAAGCGACTATTCAAATTGCGCAGTTCTCAGAAAGTGATTTAGATGGATGGGAAAGCAAATCATTTGAAGGCAATACTAAATTTATAATTAAAAATGAAGGTCAGAAACATTACCTTCATGCAGAGAGCGTTCAATCTGCTTCAGCTCTATATAAGAAGGTAAAAGTGAATATTTATGAAACACCATTCTTGAATTGGACCTGGCGAATTGACAAAGCATTGCCCATGCTAAATGAACAAACAAAGAATGGTGATGATTATGCAGCCAGGATTTATGTTGTATTCAAAACTGGCTTCACACCACTCAGCGCGAAAGCACTAAACTATGTTTGGTCTAGCGCCAACAATCCAGATACCTATTGGCCCAATGCTTATACTGAAAAAGCCATTATGATTCCTCTAAGAAGCAATCAAGATAAAACAAACCTCTGGCAGAAAGAAAAAGTGAATATAAAAGAAGACTTGTTAAAGTATTTTGACAAATTACCTCGGTATATTGATGGCATTGCCATTATGACTGACACAGATAACTCGAAAGGCATCGCGAGCGCAAGTTATGGCGACATCCACTTCTCCAGCAAATGATATGTCTGCATCAACCCTCGAACATAACCAGATCTATGAAAATATATTTTTAAAGGGCACCCCCCTTTTGGATGTACGCGCACCAATAGAATTTGAGCGGGGTGCATTTCCTTCTTCTGCAAATATTCCTATTATGGATGACCAGCAACGTGAAATCATAGGCACTTGTTATAGTCAACACGGCCAAAATCATGCGATTCAAAAGGGCCACGAACTCATAAATGGCAAAGTTCGAGAAGCGCGGGTTGCAGCATGGATTCACTTTGCCAAGCAATATCCAAACAGCTTTTTATATTGTTTTCGTGGTGGCTTACGTTCAAAAATCACTCAACAATGGTTGCGCGAAGCCGGAGTAGAATCACCTATTGTTGTTGGTGGATATAAAGCACTACGCACCTTTTTATTAGACGAACTGGAAAGTGCTGCAAGCAAAAATTCATTTACGTTAATTGGTGGGAAAACAGGCTCCGCAAAAACCACACTCATCAACGAGCTTGAAAGTGCAATTGATCTAGAGGGTGCAGCACATCACAGAGGCTCAAGTTTTGGCAACCATGCAATTATGCAAAACAACCAAATTAATTTTGAAAATATAGTCGCGATAGATTTTTTAAAACTCAAACATAAAAATGTTACTACTATTATCCTAGAAGATGAAGCAAGAACCATCGGCAAAGTTGGAATACCTAAAACATTATTTTCAAAAATGCGTCAGTCACAACTCGTCGTCATTGAAGAGCCCTATGAAGCTAGATTAGAGAGGTTAATTAAAGAATATGTACTAGATATGCATGCTGAGTTCGCAGCATTAAATACCAAAAATGCGTTTGAAGAGTTTTCAAAATATTTACTTCTTGGGCTAGAAAAAATACAGAAACGTTTAGGTCCCGCACGTTATGAAAGCGCCCATAGAAAAATGCAAATTGCACTTGAGCAACATTCAACAACAGGTGAAGTTAATCATCATTATGATTGGCTAAAAATTATATTAGATAACTATTATGACCCTATGTATGAAGACCAATTAAAAAAACGTGAAGAATTTATTTGCTTTCGTGGCAATTACCAAGCATGCAAAGAGCATCTACAAACTTCTCTCTAGGTCCGACCATCTATCCATTGCTTGATCTAGCTCTTGCTGGGCAGAGGACAATTGATCAAGCACTTCGCTGGTTTCATCATAAGGTTTGTCATAAAAGTCTGGTGTTTCAACTTTTACAGTAAGCCCTTGAATAAACTTCTCAAGCTCTTCTATTTTTCCTGGCAGTTCATCCAACTCTCTTTGCAACTTATAGCTTAACTTTTTAGGTTTTACTTGTTCTTCTTTTACAACAGAAGAGTCTGCATTTTCAATGCTTCCACTTAAAGGAGCATCAGTTTCCAACAGCAATTTGCCTCTACGCGCCCAGTCCTTATAGCCACCCACATACTCTTGAACACTTCCATTTTCTTCAAAAACCAGCGTGCTAGTCACTACATTATCCAAGAAATCACGGTCATGGCTAACCAGAATTAGCGTACCGGTATACTCAACCAATCTTTGTTCTAAAACCTCAAGCATTTCTACATCTAAATCATTGGTAGGTTCGTCCAAGATCAAAAGATTTGCGGGCTTAGTGAAAAGTTTTGCCAAGATAACTCTATTACGCTCTCCACCCGACAACGCTTTCACTGGCGTCATCGCACGCTTGGGACTAAATAAAAAGTTTTTCAAATATCCAATCACATGCCTTTGCTTGCCATGTAACGTTATATAATCTTTACCATCTCCTATGTTTTCTGCAATGGTCTTATTCAGTTCCAGGTCTTGTCGAAGTTGATCGAAATAGGCAATTTCCAAATTTGTGCCAAGCTTTACAGTGCCTTGCTCTGGAATAATTTCACCTAACAGTATTCGCAACAATGTACTTTTACCTACACCATTGTTACCTATCAAACCAATACGATCCCCTCTCTGCACTTTAAAAGAGAAGTCCTTTATTAACGTTCTATCTCCGTAACCATGCGTAACGTTTCGCACAGTAATAACTTTACGGCCTGATTTCTCGGCGGTTTCAAGATGAACACGCGCTGAACTTTCACGCTTAATCCTTTTAGAGCGTTCTTCACGCATGGCTTTTAGCGCTCTAACTCTACCCTCATTTCGTGTGCGCCTTGCTTTGATCCCCTGACGTATCCAAACCTCTTCTTGTGCAAGCTTTTTGTCAAACAGCTTATTAGCGGTTTCCTCATCCTCTAACGCTTTTTCTTTTAGCTTAAGGTAGTTATGATAATTTCCTGGCCAACTTACTAACCTGCCTCGATCTATTTCAACAATGCGTGTAGCTAGTTTTTGTAAAAAAGTTCGATCATGGGTAATAAAAATAACACTACCTTGGTACCCCCGCACATGATGCTCTAGCCATTCAATTGTACTGATATCTAAATGGTTAGTAGGTTCATCTAACAACAGCAATTCTGGTTGAGACACCAATGCCTTACCCAAAGCAACACGTCTACGCCATCCACCAGACAACTCACTTAATTTTTGTTCAGCAGGTAATTGTAGTTGCGTCATGATGGTTTCTACTCGCTGAGCCACCTGCCACCCACCACATGCATCAATAATTAATTGCAGCTCATGTAATTCATTCAGTCCACGGTCATCTAAATCTTGTTTAGATAAAGCATTGTATTGATCAATTATTTTTTGTTGTTCGGAAAGACCGTGTAGCACAACATCTTTTACCAACTCATCAGAGCTCTCCAGTAAATTTTGCTCAAGTGTGCTGACGCGCAAATTACCTTTCCATTGCACTTCACCATGATCAGGTTGTAGCTGGTTAGCAATCATTTTAAGCATCGAAGACTTACCAGCCCCATTACGCCCGATCAAGCACACACGTTCTTTCGCCTCAATAGCAAAATTTGCTTCAACTAAAAGTGGTGTATCACCAAACTCAAGCGATACTTCATCAAATCGGACTAAGGTCATGTTTGCATAAAGGTCTTAATTATTAAAATTAGCATATATAAATCAATGGTATACGCTATATACAAGAGTAGTAAGAAAGCTTAAATATGAGTACTATATATGATCAGAATTATTAGAAATTAGAGCACAAGATAACGGAGCAGCATAATGAAACTTAAAACCAGTATAGCCATCCTTCTCGTAACATTTTTCTTAGTAGCATGTTCATCCGAAACCCCTGATACATCTACTACAGCACCCGTAGCAAAAACACTATATGAACGAATTGGTGGAAAAGAAAAAGTCAAAGCCATTGTTGAAGATATCTGGAACAACCATGCCAAAAATCCTATTGTAAAAGATCGATTTGCTGGTAGTGATCCTTCCTATGTGAAAAAAAGAGTCTTTGAAATATTTGCTGCTGCAACCGGCGCTACTGACGTGGAATACAAAGGTATGGACATGAAAGCGGCTCATAAAGGCATGAACATTAATGAAATGGAATTTAACGCGGTGGTTGATGACGTGTTAGCTGCATGCGCGATGCATAAAATGGCACAACAAGAACAAAACGAAGTGCTTGCCATTTTATGGTCAGTTCGCAAAGACATCGTCAATTCACATATCATCACAGATACACTGGTCAATTAATTTTCATTACCCTGTAATTTTTTACCCTAAAGCCCGTTCTATACGGATGGGCTTTACTTTTTAGCATGGGAGAGCATTCAGTTGGTTTCTTTAGTATCAGATTTTGAGTGATACTAAAGAAACCAACACCTAGCGACCAAAGATTGAATTAATTAATCCTATTAAGGACTAATGATTACTGGTATCGATAACGCCGCTAGCTGCAATTACATATATTGTTGAACATTGATCAATATAATTCATTTTTAAATAGAAACAATAACGGAAGATTTTTATGCATACAGAAGTGCAAGAATATTATGGAAAAACCTTACAAGCATCAGAAGACCTAAAAACCAATGCATGCTGTACAACGGACACACCCCCTAACTACTTAAAAAATATATTTAGCCAAATCCATGATGAAGTTGCAGCAAAATATTATGGTTGCGGGTTAATAGCACCCAGCCAATTAGAAGGCGCAAATATTTTGGATTTAGGCAGCGGTTCTGGTCGAGATTGCTATGTTCTTAGTGCATTAGCTGGAGAACGTGGTTCGGTTACAGGTGTAGACATGACACCCGAACAACTCGCCATAGCCAACCAATATATTGACTATCACCGAGAAAAATTTGGCTATCAAAAAGCGAATACGCGTTTTTTACATGGCTATCTAGAAGAATTAGACAAGCTTAATCTTGAACCCAATTCAATGGATGTGATTGTTTCTAACTGTGTGTTGAATTTATGCATGGATAAAGAAGCGGTATTAAAACATACGCACTCCTTACTTAAAGAAGGTGGAGAACTGTATTTCTCTGATGTTTATGCTGATCGTCGAATTCCTCAGCAACTTGCACAAGATCCGGTTCTGTATGGCGAATGTCTATCGGGCGCGCTGTATTGGAATGACTTTATTAACATGGCTAAACGAGCTGGATTTGCAGATCCTCGATTAGTTGAAGATAGACCTTTAACTATCGAAAATGCCGAAATTGAAAATAAACTTGGCAACATTCGTTTTTACTCTGCTACCTATCGTTTATTTAAATTAGCTGACTTAGAACCTGCTTGTGAAGATTATGGCCAAGCAGTTTACTACAAAGGCTCTATAGCTGAACATCCTAATCAATTTGTATTGGACAAGCACCATGCTATAGAAACAGACCGCATGTTTAATGTATGTGGAAATACCTATTCAATGCTAAAGAATTCTCGTTTTGCAAAACATTTTGATTTCTTCGGTAATACCAAACAGCATTTTGGTATTTTTACTGATTGCGGCACATCAATTCCATTTGACACGGAAACACGTGTGGAAAGTTCAGCCAGCACAAACAACAGCTGTTGCTAAACACAAGAATTTCATGCCCGAGAAAAATATCCTGTTCTTATGCACAGGTAATTCATGCCGTAGTCAAATGGCCGAGGCTCTTGCTAGAGAAATATTACCCAAGCACATTCAATGCTGGTCGGCAGGTATTGCTGCGCATGGTATGAACCCTCATGTAGCAACAGTGATGCAAGAAATAGGGCTGAATATTGATTCACAATACTCAAAAATAATTGAAGACTTACCTGATATCAAATTTGACTATGTGATCACAGTATGTAATAACGCTTCTGAACAATGCCCAACATTCCCCGCAACGAAAATTCTGCACCATTCTTTCTCGGATCCTCCAAAATTAGCACTGGCTTATAACACTGAAGAAGAAAAAATTGATTGCTATCGAAAGGTTAGAGATGAAATCCAGAGTTGGTTAAGTCTCCAAGACCTAAATTGCTAACTTAATTTTCCAGCTAAGACTCTATGAATACTCGAATATTATTAATCTATATAGCATTGCTAACTCTTGC
The DNA here is from genome assembly GCA_964517365.1 of uncultured Thiotrichales bacterium. Classification (GTDB taxonomy): domain Bacteria; phylum Pseudomonadota; class Gammaproteobacteria; order UBA4575; family UBA4575; genus JABDMD01. Next base: position 23,868 of record CAZFEP010000011.1, read on the forward strand.
TGCTTGCAGCCAAAATAATAATGACCAAAAACTAATCGTTACTGGTTCAAGCACAGTAGCGCCACTCATCACTGAAATTGCTAAACGATTCGAAATATCTAATCCAGGAGTTCGAATTGATGTGCAGACCGGCGGCTCTTCACGTGGCATTACAGATGTACGAAAAAACCTAGCAGATATCGGCATGGTATCAAGAGCCTTAAAGCCAAACGAACATGACTTAACTGCACATGCTGTAGCACTAGATGGAATAAGTTTAATTGTACACAAAGAAAATCCAATCCAGGAGTTATCGCGAAAACAACTTATCGATATTTATACCGGTAAATTAAACAACTGGAAATCTGTTGGCGGTGATGAAAAAGAAATTGTTGTAATAAATAAAGCGGATGGACGCTCCACTTTAGAAGTTTTTTTAAGCTACCTTGAATTGAAAAATAGTGCCGTAAAAGCAGACATTGTTATCGGTGACAATCAACAAGGTTTGATTACCGTAGCAAATAATCAACAAGCTATTAGCTATGTTTCTATTGGTGCAGCTGCGTATGAAGCTGAAAATGGCGCAAACATTCGTTTACTTCCTATTGAAGGCATTGAGCCCAGTTTAGTCAATATAAAAAATAAAACGTTTCCAATTACTCGAACACTCAATATGGTCACCACGGGTGATTTAAGTATTTTATCTAAACAATTTATACAATTTGCACAATCATCCGAAGCGCATGATTTAATCAAACAACAATTTCTTATCTCTATCGATGCGTCCTAGCTCACAACTCAACCATCTACTCAAAGCAAGTGCAATTATCTGCATATCTGTGCTGGCACTGATTTTATTTTTTGTAATCAACAAAAGCCTGCCTTTTTTTCAACAAGTTGGCTTTACAAATCTTTGGTTAGATGAGGGCTGGTTTCCAACAGAAAATAACTTTAATTTATTACCCATGATATTAGGCTCGCTATACATTATGTTTGGCGCCGTATTATTAGCCAGCCCAATTGGCATCATGCTAGCTATTTTTATTCATTACTACGCACCACCCAAAGTTGCAATAATTTATCGCGCTTTAATCGAATTATTAGCCGGCATTCCATCTGTTGTTTATGGATTTTGGGGCTTAATTGTCTTAGTGCCCTTAGTTGCCAGCTGGGTGCAACCCGGAGCCAGCGTACTCACTGCATGCTTGGTGCTTGCGTTAATGATCTTGCCTTTAGTCACGCTTATGACCGATAACGCCTTAAGCCAAACACCTGAAAAATGGACTGCAGCCGCCGATGCACTCGCAATAAAACGCTGGAGCAAGATTTGGAACATCGCATTACCTCATGCTGCACCTAGCATTATCGCTGGTACCGTTTTACAAGCAGGTCGCGCGTTGGGAGAGACCATGGCCGTACTCATGGTGTGCGGCAATATTGTGCAAATACCTACAAGCATATTTGAACCTGCACGCACATTAACGGCCAATATTGCTTTAGAAATGGCCTATGCAACGAATAATCATATCAGCGCATTATTCGTAAGCGGTTTAGTTTTATTAATAATCACAATTCTTATGACGCTTTTCATGTCACGCATGAATAAGAAAAATATTGTTGCTTAGCTATGCTAAATCCAGCACAAGTTAATAACATTATGCGGGTTGTAATTTGGTTGCTTGCACTAGCCGTTTCATGCCTTCCTTTTGTAATGCTATTTGACCTAAGCAGTAATGGCTTACAACACTTAAGTTTAGAGTTTTTATTCTCTAACCCCGCTGACTCCGGCCGTAGTGGTGGAATTGCCTCGTTACTGGTTGCCACACTATGGATCTTAGTGGTTTGTTTAATCGTAGTGCTTCCGTTGGGATTGAGCTGCGCATTGTTTCTAAGCGAAATAGTAGATGAAGATAGTAAACTTGGGCGTTTATTAGGGCATACCTTAGATATTTTAAGCGGAGTGCCCTCCATCGTGTATGGCTTATTTGGCTACGCGTTTTTTGCAGAAATACTAGGCTTAGGTTTTTCCATTGCTTCGGGAGGATTGAGCCTAGCCTGTATGGTATTACCCTACTTTGTGCGCATGGCTGAACTAACACTACGCAACTCACCACAAAATTATCGTCAAGTTGCCCATGCACTCAATCTTTCACATTGGGGTTTTATTTGGCGCGTACTTATACCCAGCGCAAAAAACGGTATAGTAGCTTCTACGATTATCGCTATTGGCCGCTCACTTGCTGAAACAGCCGTACTAATTTTTACTGCAGGTTATGTCAGCCGTATGCCAGACTCATGGCTGGACTCAGGCCGGACTTTATCTGTACATATATTTGATCTAGCTATGAATGTGCCTGGTGGCACAGCACCCGCATCTGCAACTGCTTTAGTATTGATTGGTATGCTTATAATAATTAACTTGGGTGCGCGCAAACTAAGCACTCAATAAACGATCCCAAGAATAGAGAACTATATGGACCACTCGGCTACCGTTTTAAATTTTAAAAATGAACCTGAAAATCATTTAAAGCCTACACCTATGATTGAAATTGAGTCTTTAACCATTCAGTACAAAGACCATAAAGCACTGAGCGGAGCGAGTGCTACTGCATATGAAGGCGAAGCATTAGCTATAGTAGGACCATCAGGTTGTGGAAAAAGTAGTTTATTACGCAGCATTAACCGTATGACGGATCATATTAAAGATTGTCATGTAAGCGGGAAAATAAATTTTTATGGCAAAAATATACTCGCGAGTGACTATGATATTGACAAACTTCGCAAAGATGTCGGTTTAGTTTTCCAGGAACCCAACCCTTTCCCTTTATCTATACGCGAAAATATTGGCTTTCCACTAAAAGATCATGGAATGAAATCTGCACAAGAGCGTGAAGAACATATCCAACGCGTACTGCAAGAAACTGGGCTATGGAATGAAGTGAAAGACCGACTCAACAAAAGTGCGCTAACCCTATCCGGCGGCCAACAACAGCGTTTATGTATTGCCCGCGCACTCGCACTTCAGCCAAAACTATTATTATTAGATGAACCATGCAGCGCACTAGATCCGGTCTCAACTGAGCATATAGAAGAGTTAATTATTAATTTAAAACAAACCACGAGCATCATCATTGTTACACACAACCTTGGTCAGGCACGCCGAGTAGCGGATCAGATTTCTGTTTGCTGGGTTGATAATGGCTGCGGCTGTATCATTGAGACAGATAAAACACATAATATTTTCAACAATTCAGATAATCCGATTATTCAAAGCTATATACAAAATCATCAGTAACTAAACTGATAAACAATTAAATCTTGCAAAAAAAGCCCGGAATTTTACCTCCGGGCATGTTTTAAAAAAGCAATACAATTGACTAGACTAATTGCAAATCCAGTAATCCTTCCATTTTCTCTGCAGTCTCTGATTTTCCAGTGCGACTATCCCCAACCAAGGCAACCGTAACACTGACCGATTTTGCATCACCACCTGCACGTATACGTTTTTCGCTTGCAATACTTTTTATTTTTTCAATCATATCACCCGCCAATCTAACCGGCCCAACTTGCTCAATCTCTTCTCTATTCTTATAACCACAACGCGTAATATCTTCATCGTCATTGTTTTCATATACACCCGCCATTAATTGGCTATTCACTACACCTACCATCATTTCTTTTTTAGCTACCAGATCTTCCATCACGTCAGTGAATTTTTTCTCTGTCGCCATGTATTTTTTGTGTAGATCAGGATGCAAAATAGTACCATCTGATTCTTCCAATAATGGGAACGGGTTGGCCCAGTAACTAATTTCTTTTTTGCCTCGATGAGTTTGCGTGCTTCCAGCCGCAACACGCTCACCTTTGCGAAAATGTTCTATGGCTTCCATAACCGGCATGTCGTAATGGATTGTTTGTGCACCTTCTTCAATGATATTAAAATTATTGTTATACATCAGTCCATCAAGCGGATGTCCCGTCATCACTTCAGACACGGTTGCGACAGGCACTATTTGTCTTGCATTAGAACCAGAATCGTTATTATAGCCAATTTCACGACCTTTCATTTGCATTTTGGCATGCTCACTAAATCCATCTAAGCAAGCAAACGCACCCGTTTCAGTGCCATAAAAAATCATATGAGTTTGACCATCCGCATCCGCCTCTAAACGAGCACGACCCATGTCATCCGCCTTAACTAACATTTCTGTTATGTAAGGCTCGTTAGTTGATTCATCAAAGTGACAGACATAGCGCGTACAGCCACAATGCAATGGTAAATCTCCAGCTCGAATCGCCAATACATTATGCAGCGTTAGAATAGGTTTTTTCCCGTAACCAAAATATTTACATTCATCAAGGTTTGGAACCAAGCCTACAAGTAATTCATTTTCTTCATCCCAGAAATAGCCCAAATCATCCATCGTTGAAGATGGACATCCAAAGATAAACACGCCATCCGGTTTGCGATTACTCAAAATATCTTCTGTTTCAGCAAATGGAAATAAATTTAGCAAGCCCGCTTCAATTTCAATACAGCCATTGGATTTGTGTAAGTAAGCAACAATTAACCAAGCTCCAACCCTCAAAGGCACTGCCGTCCAATCTTCCGGCACAAACTCAACATCTTTAAATGGATTATGATCAAGTTCGAAAAACGGATATGCGCGTTTGTTTGAAGCGGTTGAATAATCAACTCCTGTTCGAATATCAGCAGCGATGGTTAGGGGCACCGATGATAGTGATACATAATCAGAAGGCAGATTTAAATAATGGCCTGATATTTCCCCAGCAGTAACACTTGGATGCGCCTCCATTCCAACCGTACGACGCACACCAGTTTCCATGTCTACTTTTTTAAGAAGCAATCTTCGAGTTTCCATAATCAACTTGGAAAGGCTACTCGCTTTTTCCGTCACAAGATCTTTAATAGAGTCTGGTGTTTCATCACCTGTGATAACTTCATTATGCAATCGAACTAATCGCGAGTACGTTACATTTCTAAAGTGATGGAATCCACCATCCATAAACTTCACAAGTGCTATATTTTTTTCTGCAACACTCTCTTCCAATGCATTATCAGATTCTAAAATTTTCAGGAAATCTCTTGCGCTGACGTCGAGTATAAAATTCATCTTACCCTGAACTTCTAACTTATTATCTTTTCGTGTTCTTAAATTTTCAATAAATTCCATTTTGTATTTTTTTAGAAATTTTGAAAAAATACGACTCTTAAGCAGGTGTTCAGGCGTACTACAGCCTTCTCGTATTTCTAGTACATTTTGAGGGTTAAACTGCAAAGAGACACTCGAATCGAGTAATTCAGGATTATTCGTCATGGTATTTTCCATTTTTATGATTTTGTTTTATTTGGAACTACTTTTCTAAGATGAAATTATCCCCTTGTACATCTCACAGAACAATAGCTAGAACAATAGAATTGATTACTAATTGAACACTTTTATGGTGAAATCATGCCAGCACTTAGTCATAATTTGCTTAATTCATTACCGCTAGACACAACTAACCCGTTAACTTTAATGATATACAGCTGCTAATTAAGGTAGATAATTAAACGTTAAATTACCTTCATGATGATGTACCTGGGAAGGCGATCCAATTGAACACTTGAACACTAGCTTTGTAACAATGCGACCAAAGGCACCTTCCATACTGATATAACACGAACATAAGATAGAAATTTTCTTCCATAGTTTCATCTTTAAGTCTAATATTAATATTCAAGTCAAGAATTTGGAGGGTCAGCATGGCCACAATTACTAAATATTACGAAACAGCAGCACAAGCTCAAAGCGCATATAAGTCTCTGTTAAGAAGTGGTTTAAACCAAAATAGCATCGCTATCATTACACCCTCTTCACAAACAGATAGCAGTGAGGCAACTAAAGTTTCAGAATTACTATCTGCAGCCATGAAAGCCGGTTCATTATTAACTGACCAAGTGGATACACATGCCCATTACCTAGATAAAGGCTATTCATTAGTAGCGGTCATACCACCATTTGGTCGTTCAGAAATAGTTACTTCAAAACTTGATAGTTTTGAACCCATTGAAACGCATGTAAATAATGATCAAAATGAAATCTACCCTCAAGACGTTAGATATACGACGGTAAGCAAGCAAGCAGCTCCATTTTCATCAGCACTTGGACTACCCGTTCTAACCAAGCGAATCAACTCTAGACCGTTAGCGATTCGTCCAAGCAAACGTAGTTTCATATCCTGTTTTTTTGGTGAACTCACACGGTCCGACTTCGCTTTATTTGGCTCATCAAAGCTGAGCAGTAATGTTGCACCCCTTTCTCGCATGTTTGGCTTGCCCACGAAAAGCGGCAAATCAGGTAGTCACTGGACGCGTTCGTTTGGCTTTAAAATGCTTTCCAACCACGCAACCCCACTATCTGCATTAATTGGCGTTCCAACAATCAGTGGTAAATACGATACTGAGTCTTATTCCCCCTCACAATACCGCTCCTCTATAAGACACAAAGCTGCACCATTATCCGGCCTATTTGGCATTAAAACGATTAGCAATAACCGACAAACTTTCTTATCAAGAATGTTTCCTGCTTTAACCAAGGCAAATTATTCTTTATTCGGCACACCTAATTTAAGCAACAAAGCAGCTATTCTGCCATTTCCAGTGAAAAGTGGAAAATCAGGTACAAGTTGGAAGTCATCATTTGGTATTCCACTGCTCTCAAGAAACCCAGCCCCACTTTCAAGTCTTTTAGGTATGTCACCATTATCTCGCTACCAAGGCAGCTAAATACGTTATATTTGATTAAATCTTAATCATAATCTAAGCCATGCGTTACCTCCGTAGCTCATGGCTTTTTTTTGTATTTTTATCAACAACATAAAGCGATCATCCTCAAAGTGTCAATTTAAATAGACACTTTCAACCGACAATTTATCTTGACATTTTTTTACCGCCTCACTAGTCTTATCACCGAGAGGTAGACTATTTGAGAGGATGATAAGCCTAATAAGGCTAGGTATAACCCTAGGTGTAACAAACTTCTTTGCGGTTATCGCTAGCACTATTTATTAATTTAAATTTATTGAGCACATCATTCTTGCAACATCTATCTCGGGAAGTACTTCAATACTTTAGGAGGTAAAAAAATGTCAAATAATATTGATGATCCTGATCGCGTTTGGCCCACGGGTCTAACAATCGGAGAGTCAGAGGAATTGCACAAGCACCTTATTGACGGTGCCAGAGTGTTCTTTCTGATTTCTTTAATTGCCCATGCGCTAGTTTACGCATTCACCCCATGGTTAGGATAAGGAGGATAATATGAATCAAGGTAGAATTTGGTGCGTTGTTAATCCAACTGTTGGTCTACCGCTCTTTTTAGGAGCAGTAGCACTAATATCATTCGTAATACATTTTGCTGTTCTCGGCAATACAAATTGGTTCACCGCCGCTTGGGGTGGTTGAATTAGAAAACAGTAAAATGAAAATAAAGGTAGCTCGGTAAATACTAATTTTTAGTTTTTCTGAGCTCCTTTAATTTTTGTGAACTTAATATTTGAAATAACTTAAAATAATAATGAATCGTATAAGTTCCAAGTTAATGAATACCTGGATCGCATACGGCCCACGTTTTTTACCCTTCGCCGATGCTGCAACCACTGACTTACCCTTAAGCAGACTACTTCGACTCTCCCTATTTCAAGTTTCAGTTGGCATGGCATTAGTGTTACTCGTAGGCACTCTTAACCGAGTCATGATTGTCGAGCTCAATGTACCTGCCTCCATGGTGGGAATCATGCTAGCGTTACCGCTTCTTTTTGCACCCTTTCGAGCACTCATTGGATTTCGCTCGGACAATCACAAGTGTGCATTGGGATGGCGACGCGTTCCCTTTATTTATCGCGGAACACTTTTACAGTTTGGTGGCTTCGCTATGATGCCTTTTGCATTACTTGTGCTGGCGGGTGCAGGTGATTCATCATCCTTGCCAATTTGGGTGGGGCATGTATC
>CAZFEP010000012.1:0-16539 GCA_964517365.1 uncultured Thiotrichales bacterium
TTAATTGATGAGGTGCTTGGACCTGTAGACAAGGACGTGCATAAAAGAAAAGTTAGTTACTACGAGCAATATTATTGATAGTGGTTTTTTTGTTAGCTATTAACGACCAAGTTAAAGGCTAATTTTAATTAAAGCGTTTAACGCTAAGGAGCAAAAAATGGAAGAGAACGGGTCAGAAATCATCACTACAGATGGTTCGGAGACTATGTTGATGGAAGGCGCAGAAATGCTAGCTACTCCAGAAGTGCATGATCCTAGTCTATATGAAACTGTAGTTACATTTTTTCAAACGGGTGGACCATTTATGATCCCGATTGCAATTATTCTTGCGATTGGTATCGCTATTGCAGTGGAAAGATATTTATATCTCTCTGCATCACGCACTCGAAATGCATTGGCATGGAACAAGATGCAATCAGCATTAGCTACTGGAAATATGTCACAAGCAATGGGTTTTGCTGAAAAGTCTAAAGCTGCTGTGAGTCGTATTATTCATTATGGTTTTCAGCGTGCAAAAACATCCCGACGTCGTGATGATGTAGAGATTGCGATGGAAGAAGGGTTGATGGAAGTATTGCCGAAATTAGAAAAACGCACACACTACTTAGCCACTTTTGCAAATATTGCTACGTTGCTTGGATTGTTAGGAACCATTATTGGTTTGATTGGTGCATTTACTTCAATTGCTGAAGCAAATCCTGCTGATAAAGCAGACATTCTTTCAGCAAACATTTCTGTAGCGATGAACACGACAGCATTTGGTTTGATGGTAGGTATTCCTCTATTGCTTATGCATGCATGGTTATCCACTAAGACAACTGAAATTGTAGATAGTCTTGAAATGGCTTCTGTAAAAGTTCTTAATTTCGTTACCGATCGCAAGCCAGCTGAAGCTTAACTCAATACGTTAGGGTATTTAACATGCTTAATAAAAGACGTTTTCGTAGACGCACGGCAAAGCAAGAAGCAGAGCTGAGTGTGACACCATTCATGAATTTGATGGTGATCCTAGTTCCATTCTTATTGATTATGTTGGTGTTTGCAAAGATAACGGTTTTAGAATTGCAATTACCAGCTGCATCAGATAATTCAGTGCCTGATGAAAAGCGTTTGGTGTTAGAAGTGATTATCAAAGAAGATCGTTTGATCGTTCAAGATAAAAACAATAACTTCCGCGGTTATCAAATTAACAAAACGGAAGAAGGTTATGATGTTCTAAAGCTTTCCGAAACGTTGCAAGCGGTTAAATATAAATACCCTGATAATGTGGCTGCCTCAATTTTACTTGAGCCTGATATTGGTTATGAAAGTCTAGTATTAGTAATGGATGCTGTACGTGCTATCGACCTTGAAGATGAGGCCGGTAAATTTACGCGCTCAGAATTGTTCCCTGAAATCTCATTGGGCGATGCTCCTGTCTCTTAAGATGTTTGGGAATATAAGCTTACTTTATAGGAAATTAATGTGAATGACCGAAGGATAAAACGCATGGAGCGTCAACATGGACGTAACAAGCAACCGCCCTTTAATGTTGTGTCATTAATGGATATTTTTACTATTTTGGTATTCTTTTTATTGGTTAATACTAATGAAATCACACCTTTGCCGAACCCAAAAGGCATAGAAATGCCAGAATCAATTTCTGAGGTAACGCCACAGGAATCGGTAGTAGTTATGCTTAGTAATGAGGCTGTACGACTACAAGGTGAAGATGTTATTACGATAGAAGAAGTAATGAAAGAAGACTCTGTGCAAGTTTCATTGTTCGTCGAGAAGTTGAAGCAGCTTGCGGATGAAGTTGAACCGGAATCTGAAGAAGATCCTGAGCGTGAAGTAACTATCATGGGTGATAAAGAAGTTCCCTACAAAGTATTAGATCGAGTTATGCGTCTTTGTGCGACTCATGCGGGTTTTTCTAAGATATCACTTTCTGTCATTCAAAAAGAAACACAATTTGAGTCCCAAATAGAGTCTTAAACTATGGCCGCTACAATCGCACAATCATTTTTTCCACAAGATTTACCTTGGTCTATACAAAAAGATCAACAAGGCAGATTTAATAAACTATTACGTTGGTCTGTTTCTGGAATTATCTTTCTTGCTTTCTTGTTTGCATTTCTTCCGCTGCCAGAACCTGAAGAAATTGAAAAGCCAGAACCTGAGCGTTTAGTAAAGTTAATACCTAAAGTTGAAGTTCCTATACCTCCACCACCCAAGGTGGAGCCTGTGCAAAAGGTTAAACCCAAACCTAAACCTAAGCCCAAACAGCAGGTGAAACCCAAGCCACAACCTAAAAAAGAGCCTATTAAAACTGCTGCTCAGCCTAAAAAGGCTCCTGTGCCGACTAAGTCAGCAAAAGAAGTGGCAGCAAGTTCGGGTTTATTGGCAATGAAGAGTGAACTATCAGATATCAAGAATGCATCTTCATCTTCCGCATTAGGTGAACGTTCATTGAATAAAAGTGGCACTTCAGGAAAAGCTACTCAGCGTTCATTGGTAACAAAAAACTATGGTAAAGCAAGTGGTGGAATTAATACGGCTACTTTGAGTACAAGCACGGGTGGCAATGGTTTAGGTGGTCGTTCTGCAGGTCAAGTCGGCGGTGTTGATGGCTTAGGCGGTGGTGGTGGAACGGGCTCAGGTAGTGGTGATGGTTCTGGAAATGGTGATGGTTCGGGTTATGGTAAAACGCGTGATTTGGAGAAAATCCAGATTATGTTTGACCGTAATAAGAGCGGTTTATTTACGTTATATAATCGCGAATTACGAAAAGATGCCTCACTGCAAGGCAAAGTAGTATTAAACATTACCATTGCACCATCAGGTAAGGTTACCAGTGCAAGTATAGTGTCGAGTCAATTAGGCAACCCTACGCTTGAAAATAAAATTATCCAGCGCGTGAAATTGATTAATTTTGGTGCAGAAGATGTTCCATCTTATACATTCAATTATCCGATTGATTTTTATCCTGTATAAATCTAAGAGGCCAGCTATTCTTACGCTGGCCTTTTCATTATTTTTATCTACCAACACCTTTGCCAAACAGCCTGACTGGGTGTTGAGCGGGACGTTTTTAGATGAAAGTAATGCGCATGCAATGTTTGTTGAAGACGGTGGTGATGAACTTCTACTAGAGCTTGGTGACAATATTCAAGGTTGTACATTGCTTGGCGTATTGCACGATTCCGCAAAACTATATTGTGAGAATAAAGAGTATATTTTGTATTTAAGAAACAGTGTCGGTGATCTTGTTCTGCAAGCACAGTATGAAGAAGCATTAACAAATAGCAAAACTATTGTATTATCTAAATCAGAGCTTACTGATTATGTAAAGCAAAAACAAAAACTGGTTTCTGAAATTGGATTTTTGCCAGTATTGGAAGATGAGAAAGTTACCGGCTTTGAACTGTCAAAAATTCGACCTGATACCAAGGCTGCATCTTTAGGCTTATATAACGGTGATGTTATTAAAGTGGTAAATAATGTGCCTGCTTCAGATCCTGAATTTATACAAAGAATACAAGAATTATCTGAAGTGCCTGAGGTTACCATTCAAATAGATCGTAACGGTAGATTAATGGCATATACCTATATATTAGACTAGGCGTTTTTTTCAATAATCTATTTAGTCAAATTAAATACCTTAATATCAATAAATTGCCTTGTTTTATTAATTTGATTACTCTCTTTATTTCACGGCATTAGCGGCTCATGCATTTGCATGGTATTAACATTCTTTAACAATATTTCTGTCTTGTACGTTTCTACCGACTTATACGGTCTAATGTCTAATGAAGTATAATAAAATGTATCTAAATTTTACCAAGATCTGATTTATGTTGATTAGATGGTTTCTGTTAATTAGAAGGTTATAAAGGAAATTTCGATGACGCTACTAGTTTGGTTAATAGTATTTGGAGCCTTGGTGTTTGGGCTGGCAAAAGCCAAATGGTCGTTCGCAGTGTGGACAGGTGTAATTGCTGCAGCATTACTTGCGCTAACGCTATCTCCATTTTTAGGTGGGATTGGTGCATGGATAGTATGGGTTCTATTTTTGCCACTCGCATTATTAAATATTACTAGCTTGCGGATGTCAGTTCTAAGTAAGCCCATGTTGTCTTATGTGAAACGAATTCTTCCTCCGATGTCACAAACCGAACGAGATGCTATCGAAGCAGGAACGGCTTGGTGGGAAGCGGAACTATTTCGCGGCAATCCAGATTGGGATCAACTGCTTAAGCATGACGTGTCAGAGTTGTCAGTTGAAGAACAAGCGTTTTTAGATGGTCCGGTAGACCAACTTTGTAGCATGATAGATGACTGGAAAGTCACTAATGAGTTGAACGATTTATCGCCGGAAACGTGGGAGTTTATCAAGAAGAATAAGTTTCTTGGCATGATCATTCCTAAAAAATATGGTGGTTTAGAATTTTCTGCTATTGCTCACTCGGCTGTAGTGATGAAGATCTCTACGCGCAGTGGTACGGCAGGTGTCTCTGTAATGGTGCCAAATTCACTGGGTCCAGCTGAATTACTTTTGCATTACGGAACAGAAGAACAGAAAGATCATTACCTGCCACGCTTAGCCATAGGGGAAGAAATTCCTTGTTTTGCATTAACAGGACCTAGTGCAGGTTCTGATGCAGGGGCTATCCCTGATACGGGTGTAGTGTGTAAAGGCATGCACGAAGGTAAAGAAGTTTTAGGATTGAGGTGTAACTGGGAAAAGCGTTACATCACACTAGGTCCGGTGGCTACAGTATTGGGTTTAGCGTTTAAAGCCTATGACCCAGATGGTTTGATTGGTGATCAAGAAGATCTTGGAATTACCTGTGCACTCATTCCTACAACCACACCAGGTGTTGAAATAGGCAATCGGCATAACCCACTTAATTCCGCTTTTCAAAATGGGCCGAACTGGGGTAAAGATGTATTTATTCCGATGGATTGGATTATTGGAGGGCAAGGGCAAATTGGCAAAGGCTGGAGAATGTTAGTGGAATGTTTGTCAGTAGGCCGTGGAATTTCCCTTCCTGCGCTTGGGACAGGAGCCGGGAAATTTGCCAGTTACATGACAGGTGCATATGCTGCGATTCGTAAACAATTCAATGTGCCGATCGGTAAGTTTGAAGGCGTAGAGGAAGCGCTTACTAGAATTGGTGGCATCACGTACATGATGGAATCTGGTAGAAGGTTAACGGCTTCTGCAATTGATCATGGTGAAAAGCCATCTGTAGTCACTGCCATTCTTAAATATCATAATACTGAAGGTATGCGACAAGTGATTAACGATGCAATGGATGTGCATGGTGGTCGAGGGATATGCATTGGTCCAAGTAACTATCTTGCAAGGGCGTATCAATCTATACCCATCAGTATTACGGTTGAGGGTGCAAATATTTTAACGCGTAGTTTAATTATTTTTGGCCAAGGTGCGATGCGATGCCATCCACATTTAATTGAAGAAGTCACTGCAGCATCGCTTGAAAATAAACAAGAAGGCTTAACCCGATTTGATCAAGCGCTATTCAAACACTTGGGCTACGCGGTCAGCAATGGAGCAAGATCTTTTTTATATGGATTAACACGAAGTCGGTTAGCTGCTAGTCCTATTCAGGGTCCAACACGTGGTTACTTTAAACGCTTGGCAAGAATGAGTGCCAGTTATGCATTTGTATCAGACTTTGCGATGCTATTTTTAGGTGGGGGTTTAAAGCGCAAAGAAAAACTGTCTGGACGTTTTGCTGATGCTTTGAGCTATATGTACTTAAGTTCTGCAATCCTTAAGCGCTTTGAAGACACAAATCGTCCTGCTGAGGATTTGCCATTTGTAGAATGGAGTACAAAATACTGTCTGTACAATGTTCAAGATGCACTTGATGAAATTCTGCGTAATTTTCCTTCCACCGTCGTGGGTCAAATACTTCGTATAATTGTATTTCCAACAGGAAAGAGCTTGCGGTATCCCAATGATAAAGTGGGTCATGAAGTCGCAAAGCGTTTAATCGTTCCATCCGAGACTAGAGACCGACTCACTGATGGTGTTTATAAAACCTTAGACCCTAATGATCCGATTGGTTGCGTTCAGCACGCGTTCCATGCAGTTACTGCTGCGAATCAAGCCGAGAAAAAACTCAAAAAAGCACGCATTCGTCCTTCTGAACTAGGCATGCCTACGAATTGGCTGGAAGATGCAGTAACGCAAGGTGTTATTACAAAAGAAGAGGCTGTACTAGTAAAAGAAGCCCACAGGGCCACACGTGAAGCAATTATGGTAGATGATTTTGCACCTGATAAAAGTAAACCAAAGTCTAAGTCCAGCGCTAAACCTAAGGCTAAATCCAAGACTAAACAAAAAAGCACAACGCGCGCGGCATAAAGAAAATTGAATGTCTGATGCTGAACTAGGTGGTGCAATTAAACAGCTCGAAAATTTCGAGCCATTTAAAATGATGCAAGTGCAAATTTTAGAGCTCTCGCCTGATTGGAAATCTATAAAACTTTTACTGCCTCTTTCGGAAGCGGCTACAAATCATCAAGGCACTATGTTTGGTGGATTCATGGCATCACTCGCGGACCCGGTTGCAGCGCTATCATGCGGCAAACAATTTTCTGGTTATGCGGCCTGGACGCGGAAGTTATCGATTGATTTTTTGCGTGCAGGTACAAGTGACCTGGAGTTGCATTTTGATTTTCCTGAAAATTTAATACCCGTCATAGAAAAAGAACTTGATGAAAAAGGTCGTAGTACACCTATATTCACCTATGCATATTATTTAAAAGATGGAACCTTGTGTGCAGAAGTAAAATGTACTGTAGCTATTCGTCCGCAAGGGTATATGAAGAGGTGATTTAATTCACATTTATGCGTATAAATCTATAGATATCAGTAGGTTATAGTAAATTAATATATTTTCAATTTGTCTTGCATTTTAATCCGATTATCCAGGCTTCATGCTTCGTTAGACGCTAATCGTGTACTTTAATGCTATGAGTACTATAGATTTTAAAGAGTTTGATCTTGAGGGTTTGTCGCTTGAAGAGATGGAAACTGTGGATGCGGATACTGTTGAAAAGATTGATGTGCCTGTAAATAAATCTGCACATGAATCAGTAAATAAACCTGAAAATAGTAAAATTGAAATTCAAGCTAGAACTGCAGCGCCCATAGATGCTGAAGAATCATATATAGAAGAATCAATAGAGTTGGTAGAAACGGCTGCGCAAGCTGAAAACGCTGAAGAACAAATTATCTGTCCAAAATGCGAGCTAGAACAACTTAAAGTGGAACAGTGTGCTGGTTGTGGAGTTTATATAGAAAAAGCTATGGCACAAATCGGACAATCAAAAATTCAAATTACCGCTACGAAATTTTAACAACACGTTAACTTGAAGTGTTTTTCAGTTGTCTGTAGTTCATCTCTGGTATTGATCCTGTATGGTTATGTCTTAACCACATCAATACATGAATGGTAAAAGAATTATTCTATTGCAAGTTGTAAAAAATTATCACGTATATATTCAACAAAAGTAGAAGACTTGGGTGGGATATAATCAAATGGTGGAAACGTAGCATATACATTTGCAGGTGCTACTTGCCAGTTACGTAGTACTTGTACTAAAGATCTATTTTTTAGCTCCTCAATGACTGTAATCGTCGCTAATAATGCGATCCCTTTGCCACCGATAGACGCTTCACGCAATGGAATGAAGTTGTTCGCATAAACTTTGCCATCAACTTTTATTATTTCTTTATTTCCGGCCCTATAAAAAGTCCACGTGCTGTTGGGGCTAACAATGTTATGTATTAAACATAAATGATATTCCAGGTCAGAAGGTGTTTCTGGCATACCATAATTATTTAAATAATCGGGTGAAGCTACAAGAATTCGTTCGATGGGTGCAATGGGTTCTACGCCTTTTTGTAGATTAGTGAAATCTCCAACACGAAATGCAACATCTATACGGTCTGCAAATAAATCAACATGACCATCGTTTAGGTTTAATTCGATATCGACCTTTGGGTACTTCTCAAGGTAACCTGCTAATACAGGTGATATGTATGCTTGACCAAATGTAACCGGTGCCGAAACTCGTAATAAACCTTGAGGGATGTCACCAAGTTTGGTTACAACTTGCTCGGCTCGATCGATCTCAGACAGACCTGTTCTGCACCGACCATAAAATTGTTGACCAAGTTCAGTTAATGCAACGCGTCTAGTAGTGCGCGCCAACAACTGAATGCCTAGAGAAGATTCAAGTTCTCGCACCTGTCTACTCAAGGTGGATGGAGTAACGTTTAGCTCTTTTGCTGCAGTAGAGAAACTTAAATGGTCTGCTACAGATACAAATGAGGATATTAGTTCTAATCTCATTAAATGATTATAATAAAATATGCAATAATATGTAGTTATAATTAATGATAATAGACATCATATTGAAACAATATGGTCTTATTATAGTCATTTACAACATAAACAATTCTTATATTAGCTATTAAATTTGTAATTAAGTTACTTATACTGTTTATATTGATTCACATCTATGTAGGTTTGGGGACTTTTAGCTGTGAAGTGGTTGTTATGAAAAATTAAGATCTAAATAGCTTGGGTTTGGGGGCAAATACGAAGTGAATTAGATTGGCTTTAGTTTTTGGCTCTAGTTTAGAGACTCTTTATTAGAGACTCTTTTATAGAGTAACTAAAGAAACAAATAAGTGGCCTGATACTATATCTACCACTTTTTTTAATTGCCATGATTTTCTAACTGTTACACAAGAGCGTTATTACTTAGATTCCACCTTACTTGATTAACTGCGTTGCATAGTGTTATCGAAGCATTTTTAATAATACGTAGACGGCACCTGTGCCCCCATCAACTGTTCTAGCCGAACAGAATGCGAGAATTTCATTTCGTTGTTGCAACCATTTGTTCACCATAGGCTTTAGTTTGGGTCCTTCATTATTGGATCTAAACCCTTTGCCATGAATGATTCTGACACAACGTATATTATTTTCACGTGCGCGTTGAATAAATTTAGCACATGCAATTTGTGCCTCAGGTCGAGTATGCCCATGGAGGTCTAATTCGGCACCGATATTATATTGGCCTTTTTTGAGTTTTTTAAAAATCGATTTTTGTATGCCGGAACGGCAAAAAGACAAACTATCACCGGGCTGTAAATCTTCAACCTCTAGGCTTACTTCTAAGGACTCTTGAAGTACTTGTTGCTCATCCTTGAGTGTTTCTTTTGGTATTGGGTCAGGTTTGGGCTTGCGAATTTGAGTGTCTGCTCGATTGTGATGATCATCATGAAGCGGTTTTACATTGTCTAATAAATCAGCAAAGCTTAACTTATCCTCAGATCCTGAGTCTCCTTTAGGCACTTTACGTTGAGACATCAGTAAATTTCCATTTTAGTGTTTGAATTTGTTACTATTTCTTTATCGCTACTTAGCAGTACTCTACCTGCCGCTAATATTAATTTTACCCTTTTTTACTCAGCTCTACACATGCACTTACTATTAAGCAATGATGATGGCATTCACGCCAGCGGACTTAGGTTATTGGCTGATGCATTGGCGCCTCTTGGGAAAATAACGGTTGTTGCACCAAACCGAAATCGAAGTGCAGCCAGTAACTCATTGACCTTGGAAAGGCCGATTCGGGCCCAAGAAATTGAAGAAAACTGGTATAGCGTTGATGGCACACCTACTGATTGCGTGCACTTAGCGATTACTGGATTATTGAAAGATGAGCCTGATATTGTCGTTTCAGGAATAAATGCCGGGGCAAATCTAGGAGATGATGTAATTTATTCTGGAACCGTGGCTGCCGCAATAGAAGGTCGATTTCTAGGCTTGCCGGCAGTAGCTATTTCGTTAGCTTCGTTTCAGCCTAAATATATGCAGGATGCAGCACAAGTCAGTGCAAAAATGATTTCTAACCTTACTAATACCTCTTTACCAAATGATGTGATCATCAACGTTAACATTCCTGATGTGCAAAAAAATGAGTTAAAAGGTGTGCAAACCACTCGTTTAGGAAATCGTCATAAAGCGGAACCTGTGATTGAATCCCAAGATCCACGTGGTAATCCAATCTATTGGGTGGGTGCAGCTGGTCCAGAGCAAGATGCGGGTATAGGTACTGATTTTTATGCGGTAAATAATAATTATGTTTCAGTTTCTCCAATGCATTTAGATTTAACACATTATAAAGCGATGAATGCAGTTGAAAATTGGGTTTCATCATGCCAGTTATAAATCGATTTTGTAAAATTATAAAATGAATTCAAAACTTCATGCAGGCATTGGTATGACCTCGCAACGTACGCGAGACCGTTTGGTTACCCGATTAGAAGAAAAAGGTATTCAAAACGACCGAGTACTAGAAGCGATGCGAATGACGCCACGTCATCTATTTGTTGATGAAGCGCTGGCCTCACGTGCTTATGAAGATACTGCGTTGCCGATTGGCCATAAGCAAACTATCTCGCAACCGTATGTTGTTGCACGAATGACAGAAGCTATTTTAAAAGATGGTATACCGAATAAAGTATTAGAAGTTGGCACAGGTTCGGGCTATCAAGGAGCGATATTGGCCGCTTTAATTAAAGAGGTTTATACCGTTGAACGAGTTGAACCACTTTATCAGCAAGCTAGAAGGCGAGCGATGGAGTTGGGAATGCGAAATATTAGATTTAAACTATCGGACGGAGCATGGGGATGGGAGAGTTACGCACCTTATGATGCGATTATTGTAACCGCTGCACCAAAAGAAATACCTGACTCATTAATTGAGCAACTAGGCGAAAATGGTCGCTTAGTAATTCCTGTTGGCAAAACGTCTGAAGTTCAAGATTTATTATTATTACATAAGACTAAAGATGGAATTCTAAAAGAGAGACTCGATGGAGTTAGTTTTGTGCCATTGATTCAAGGAAGCGTGTAGGGCATTCCATTACATATTATTATTACTATGAAATTATTTACCGGACTTTATGAAAAGGTGATGGGTTGGTCAAAGCATCCAAATGCATCTTATTATCTGGGTGCTCTGAGCTTTGCTGAATCCTCATTTTTTCCTATTCCACCCGATGTAATGTTGGCGCCTATGTCTGTGGCTAGGCCAAATCGTGCATGGTGGTTTGCTTTGATCACTACAGTTACTTCTGTATTAGGAGGAATACTAGGTTATTTTATCGGTGCATTTGCTTTTGAATATATTGAGCCATGGTTGCTAACCTCATCATATTTGCCAAAATTTGAAATGGCTAAAGCTTGGTTTACTGAATGGGGAGTTTGGGTGGTGTTTGTAGCCGGGTTTTCTCCTATTCCTTATAAGTTGTTTACGGTTACCGCTGGGGTGCTGTCTCTGGCGCTAATCCCTTTTATCATTGCATCATTTATCGGCAGAGGATCGCGATTTTTTCTTGTTGCAGGCATTCTTAAATATGCTGGACCAAAGCTTGAACCTTTAGTGATGAAATATGTGGAATGGATTGGCTGGATTACGGTCTTATTATTAGTTGCCGTCGTGCTTTATTTTAAATTTTTGCATTAATGATAAAAAATATTCGAAAAATAATAACGATTTGTATTTTATTATTTTTAGTTCTAGCGCTATTTTCCTGCGTCTCAAACCATAATAGTGATGTCTATTACGATTACGATTATGGTTACCACACTGTACTAAAGGGCGATACTTTATATTCCATTGCATTCAGGCATGGAATTGACTATAAAAAAATTGCGCGCTGGAATAAAATTCGTTCTCCTTACACGATCTATGCAGGGCAACGTCTTAAGCTGAGTCCCTCGCAAAGTACATCTTCAACTTATCAAGCAAACAGCAACAAAAAATCAACTAAGTCATCTGCCAGAGCATCATCGGGTTCAACAAATAAAAAATCAGCTCCTAAAAAAACAACCAGCCAGGTTAAAGAGAAGCTGATTAAGCATGACTGGAACTGGCCAACAAAAGGCGCAGTGATACGAACTTACTCCCCTAATGCAGGTGGTAATAAAGGTATCGACATCGGTGGTAAAATAGGTCAACCAGTGTTAGCGGCTTCGGCTGGAAAAGTTGTTTATAGCGGCAATGGGTTAGCGAGCTATGGCAATCTAATTATTATCAAACATAGTTCACAATTCATTAGCGCTTATGCACATAATAAGAAATTGTTTGTGAAAGAGGGGGGTGTAGTAAAGCGCGGTGATAAAATTGCTGAACTTGGAAATACTGGTACTACAGAGGCAAAATTGCATTTTGAAATACGTTACAAAGGCAAACCGGTTGATCCAATAAAGTATCTCCCAAAAACAAACTGATTATTATTGACGCTATAAAGAGTTAATAATTGCAGCCGTAGCTTTCCTGCCTTCAGCAATTAATATCCCATAGGTTCTGCATGCTGCACTGGTATTCATAAATTCCAAACCGATTCTATGTTGGGCAAATAAAGCAATTATCTTGGGTTCAGGTAATACTAAAAATTCACCAGTACCTAAAATGACTATTTCAGGTGGGTCATTAAATATGGCTTCCAGCGTCGTTTCGTTCAAGCCAGAGATATCGGTTACATCCCAGGGTGAAATTAGCGTTTCAGGGTTTACGATGATGCTTTTTTCATGAGGCTCATTATTGATAAATACACAACCAGGTTTGTATCCTGTAATAATGAAATTAGCATCTGCGAAGTCTTGGGTAATATCCATTTGAATGGGTAAAAATATGATGAGTTATTGATTATATTGGCTTGGGCTGATGTGGCTGTTCGCGTATTATACCCAGTGAAATTAGGATTGATGTATTAAATGGAAGATTTTCCCAGAATAGCACGGCTTCCGCCGTATGTTTTCAATATCGTAAATGAGCTCAAAGCGAATGCACGTGCGCGTGGCGAAGACATTATTGATTTTGGTATGGGTAACCCTGATAAGCCTGCACCTAAGCACATCACCGACAAGTTGATTGAAGCAGCTCAGCGAGAGGATACGCATCGATATTCGTTGTCTCGTGGTATTCCACGTTTACGTCAAGCCATTGCAGATTGGTATCTGCGAAAATTTAATGTCGAGATAGACCCTGAAAAAGAAGCCATAGTAACCATTGGTTCTAAAGAGGGGTTGGCCCATTTAACCTTGGCTACGCTTGGTCCGGGGGATGCGGTATTAGTGCCCAATCCAGCTTATCCAATACATCCATATGGTTGTGTAATTGCGGGTGCTGATATTATTTATGTGCCATTAACGGAGGATTCTGACTTTTTCTCGGAATTGGAAAAGGCCATAGAAGGTTCTTGGCCAAAACCTAAAATGTTAATCGTCAATTTCCCGGGTAATCCTACCACTCATTGTGTTGATTTGGCTTTTTTAGAGCGTTTAGTGGCTTTCGCTAAGCAACATAAAATGTGGCTGGTACATGATATTGCTTACGGTGAGATCACTTTTGATGGCTATGTTGCTCCATCAATACTTCAGGTAGAGGGTGCAAAGGATATTGCCGTTGAGTTTTACTCTCTATCGAAAACTTACAACATGCCAGGCTGGAGAGTGGGTTTTATGTGTGGTAATCCAACACTAGTCGAGGCACTATCACGCATTAAATCTTACCTGGACTATGGAATGTTTACCCCTATCCAGGTAGCAGCGATCGAGGCATTGAATGGGCCGCAGGAAGTAATTGATGAAGTTCGTAATACCTATAAAAGAAGGCGTGATGTGCTTTGTGAAGGCTTATGTAATGTTGGGTGGCAAGTTGAGAAACCAAAGGCAACAATGTTTGTTTGGGCAAAAATCCCAGAACAATATGCACACTTGGGCTCATTAGATTTTTCAAAGCAGCTTTTGGATGAAGCTAAGGTTGCCGTATCACCAGGTATAGGGTTTGGAAAATATGGAGATACACATGTTAGGTTTAGTTTGATTGAAAATGTACATAGAACAAGACAAGCTGTTAGAAATATCAAGAAGATGTTTAAGAATTCATAATTTAATAATTAATTTAAAGTCACTTTATAAAGCGCATAGATTATGTCTGTATTAGAACCCGTAAAAGTCGGAGTATTAGGTTTAGGTACTGTTGGAAGTGGTACTGCAAATATTTTAATGCGCAATGCAGATGAGATTGCACGACGTGCAGGCAGAGGTATTCAAATAACGATTGCAAGTATGCGTGATGTTAAAAAATCACGAGCTTGTGATACATCAAAGATAACCCTTACAGAAGATTCAAATGTAGTGGTTTCTGACCCGGACGTAGAGATTGTGCTGGAGTTGATTGGTGGTGTTGATGAAGCGAAAGACTTGGTGCTTAAAGCTATTAACAATGGCAAACATGTAATCACAGCCAATAAAGCATTAATTGCTTTGCATGGAAATGAAATATTTCAACATGCTCAAGATAAAGGTGTAACCGTAGCTTTTGAAGCAGCGGTTGCAGGTGGCATACCCATAATCAAAGCTATCAGAGAAGGACTATCCGGTAACTCAATACAATGGCTAGCGGGAATAATAAATGGCACAGGTAATTTCATACTTACCGAGATGCGTGACAAAGGTCGTGATTTTGATGATGTATTGAAAGAAGCTCAACAACTTGGTTATGCAGAAGCAGATCCGACCTTTGATGTGGAAGGTATTGATGCTGCACACAAGTTAACTATTTTGGCTTCAATTGCATTTGGTGTGCCTTTACAGTTTGAGCGTGTGTATACAGAAGGCATTACTGAAATAACTCGGGAGGATGTGGCTTATGCTGCTGAGTTGGGGTACAGAATTAAGCACTTAGGTGTAGCAAAACGCACAACTAAAGGCTTAGAGCTACGTGTTCACCCTACGCTGATTCCTCACAGAAGGTTGCTGGCAAATGTTGATGGTGTAATGAATGCGATCGTGGTTAAAGCGGATGCGTTGGGTCCGAGTTTGTATTACGGCGCGGGCGCAGGCGCGGAGCCAACAGGTTCTGCAGTGGTTGCAGATCTTGTTGATGTGGTTAGGGCGTTAACGTCTGACCCTGAAAATCGTGTGCCTCATTTGGCATTTCAGCCAGGAGCACTATCTGATATTCCAATTTTACCTATGGATGATGTAGCTACTGCTTATTATTTGCGTATTCATGTGCAAGATCGTCCAGGAGTACTTGCAGAGGTTACACAAATATTTGCAGATCACCAAATTAGTATTGAAGCGATTATTCAAAAAGAACCACAATCAAATATTTCAAGTGTGCCTATCATTATTCTTACGCATGAAGTATTGGAACAAAATATGAATAAAGCAATTTTAGAAGTAGAAAAGCTTGAAGCCGTTACTAATAAAATAATGCGTATTCGATTAGAAACACTTTCATAAAAACTACTCATCTAGCAACAAGTAAAAGCATTAAGTATGAAAAAAGCACATTACACAGGTCTAATCGATCGTTATCGAGATGTTTTACCATTAGCAGCGGATTGCAGAGTTATTAGTTTATGTGAAGGTGATACACCATTAATTGAATGTAATAACCTTCAATTAGCAAATGAAAGAGATATTAAATTATTTCTCAAGTTTGAAGGCTTGAATCCAACCGGTTCATTCAAAGATCGCGGTATGACGGTTGCTGTTACACAAGCGGTATCTGAAGGTAGCCAAGCCATAATATGCGCTTCTACAGGAAATACGTCTGCATCGGCTGCAGCCTATGCAGCGCGTGCAGGTATCAAAGCATTCGTATTAATACCTGATGGTAAGATTGCTATGGGCAAACTTGCTCAAGCGATGATGCATGGAGCTGAAATAATACAAATTCGTGGTAATTTTGATGATGGAATGCGCTTGGTAAAAGAAGTGGCCTCAGAAGCGCCCGTGAATATTGTAAATTCTATCAACCCCTATCGGTTGCAAGGACAGAAGACAGCTGCTTATGAAATCACAGAAGCCTTAGGTAAGGCTCCTGATTTTCATTGTATACCAGTGGGTAATGCAGGAAACATATCTGCGCATTGGACTGGGTACGCTGAGCTTGCCGCAAAATCTGGTAAAGAAGTAACAAAAGCGTGTGGCTTTTGTAATGGTGATTGTCAGTTTGTTGTAGATAATAAAGTAGCTAATCGACCCAAGATGTTGGGTTATCAAGCAGATGGTGCTGCACCCTTCATTAAAGGTTCAATGGTAGACAATCCTGATACGGTGGCTACTGCTATTCGTATTGGTCATCCACAAAGCTGGGATTTTGCTCAAGCTGCAGTCAAAGAGTCTGGTGGGTGGTTTAACTCATTTGTCGATGAAAAGATTCTCGCTACTCAAAAATTACTTTCTGATAAAGAAGGTGTCTTTTGTGAACCGGCCTCTGCAATCTCTGTAGCAGGTGCATTGCATGACATTGAAGCAGGTAACATACCGAATGGCAGCACAGTTGTGTGTACGGTAACAGGCCATGGTTTGAAAGACCCTGATATTGCTATAAAGCAAAGTGCTACTGAAATGTTAACGATTGAAGCTAATCTGGATTCAGTTAAACGCGCTATATTGGATAATATTTAAGATCATCTTG
>CAZFEP010000012.1:16639-30713 GCA_964517365.1 uncultured Thiotrichales bacterium
GCTAATCTGGATTCAGTTAAACGCGCTATATTGGATAATATTTAAGATCATCTTGGATATCTTATAAATAAGTTCAATTAGCAAGTTAAATTAACTAAGTTACATTAAATAATGTTCCACTAAATAAGATCAATTAATCAAGCTTAATGGTTGGCAAGTCAGGCTTGTAGCAAGAAAATTCATCTTGAATTTTAAGTACAATTCCATTTTGTAACATCTAAGCTGTGATCTAATGCCCAATTTACATTAGCTTGATGGTCATTACATAATGGTGTCATGTCTCTGATGTATTCTTTTCTGTTAATGATTGATGCCCCTAAGCTAGATAAATGTTCGGAGGGTAGTTGGCAATCTAATAAAGGTAAACCCCAGTTATGCATGTGCATGGTTAAGTAGGCTAATACCACCTTAGATGCGTTTGTTTTAAAACTAAACATGGATTCACCATAAAACATCTTGCCTATTAACACGCCGTATAGTCCACCCACTAAACGCTCTTGTTCATCCCAAAGTTCAACTGAATGAGCGTGGCCAAGCAAGTGTAGTTTGTAATATGCTGCAGACATTTCATTGGTTATCCACGTTCCGCGTGCATAGCTTCTAGGGGTTGCGCAAGACATAACAGTTTTTTGGAAATCACCATCAAAAGTAACTGTCCAGTTATGCTTACGAAGTGTTTTTCGCAAGCTTCTAGATATTCTAAAATTCTTAGTATAAATGACACCCCTTGGGTTAGGTGACCACCATAAAATAGGTTGGCCATATTCATACCAGGGGAAAATTCCATTTCTATATGCATTTAAAAGTCTGGCTTCATTAAGGTCTCCACCTGCTGCAAGCAAACCTTCTGGTTCAGTTAACGCATCATTTACATCGGGGAAGGGAGTGTTAGGGTTGGTAGGATCTAGCCAAGTAATATCCATTTATAATTTTGGTAAATGATTAAGAGTAAGAAATTTAGGTTGGTTGCATTGAGAAATAAGCTAACCTGAGTGTTCAGTAAAATATGATACTAAGATAATTATCATAGGGCGCATTATGGCAGGGCTAACTTCGATATGGGGAGTGTGTCAATAATTCTTCACAATCTTGTTGCATATATTGTTTTTCTCTAATGCAAAAATCACGAATAGTGGGTTCAAAACGATCGTCACTTATTGCGTGTGCAGACCAGGTCTGGGTAGGTAAAAATCCTCTGCTAATTTTATGTTCACCTTGTGCACCAGGCTCAAATACTTTTAATTTATTCTCAATCGCATATTCAATGCCTTGATAGTAACAGGCTTCAAAATGCAAACTATGAAGGGTTTGTGTGCAGCCCCAAAATCTACCATACAGTTTGCTATTGCTTGAAAAATTTATGGCACAGGCTGCTAACTGATTATCGCTATAGGAAAGCACTAGCATTATTTTTTCACCCATGGTTGTGCCAATTTCCTTGAAAAAACCTAAACTTAAGGTAGGGATGCCACTTTTTCGATGGAATGTATTTTCATATAAAGCATGTATTTGCTCCCATTGATTTTCTGTAATTTCACTTCCATGTATACGTTTGATTTCTATGTTTTGTTCTTTAACATATCTTCGTTCTTGTTTTACTTTTTTTCTTTTTTTTGATACAAAATTTTCAAGGAAGTGGTCAAAAGTATCGTAGTTATGATTGTGCCAATGATATTGACAACCAAGTCGAAACATTAAGTTTTGTCTTTTAAAATAAGCGCACTCACTTTCTTCATTAAAAAGCCAATGCATACCAGACATATTAAGTTTATTGGATTCATTAATTGTTGCAGCAATCATTTCTGATGTCAGCTTAGATCTTTGTGCAAGATTCAAATCTGGAGAGAGTAGTAACCTCCTGCCTGTTACAGGAGTGTAGGGAATAGAGGATATTAATTTTGGATAATAATTCAAACCAGCTTGTTCATAAGCTGAGGCCCATGACCAGTCAAACACAAATTCACCATATGAATTGGTCTTAATGTATAACGGTGTAGCCGCTACTATTACCTTGTTTAATCTAACAATTAAGTGATGAGGAAACCAACCATACTGTTCCCCTAAACAATCATTACGTTCTAAAGCTGATAAGAACTCATAACTTAAAAAGGGATCACCATCATCGACCAAGGCATTCCACTCTTCACGTTGTACATCGTTTAATGAGCTAACAAAACTAAAGCTAAAAGCTTTATCGGGCTCAAGCGTACCAGGCTCAAGAATACTAGGCTCGACCGTATCAGGCCCGTCTGTATCAGACTCGATGGATTTAGAGTTTTCTGATGTCAAAAGAAAATAGCAGTCATTATTTTTTCTGATTTAGGTGATCGATATATTTTTCTGCATCCAATGCAGCCATACAACCAGAGCCTGCCGAGGTAACCGCCTGCCTGTATACATGATCCATAACATCTCCAGCAGCAAAAACGCCTGGAATACTGGTAGCGGTGGCATCACCCTGTATGCCACTTTTAACTTTTATATATCCGCCATTCATCTCAAGTTGACCATCAAAAATACCGGTATTAGGTTTGTGCCCAATAGCAATAAATACACCACTTAGATCAATATCTTCCGTAGCCTCATCTGCAGTGCTTTTAACCCGAATGCCGGTTACACCACTATCATCACCAAGTACTTCATCGAGGTTATTATTCCATTTGATTGTGATATTTCCATTTTTCGCTTTTTCAAACAATTGATCTTGTAATATTTTTTCACTACGTAATGAATCACGGCGATGCACTAGTACCACTTCGCTTGCCAAGTTAGATAAATATAACGCTTCTTCGGTAGCAGTGTTGCCACCTCCAATGACTGCAACCTTTTTGCCTTTATAAAAGAAACCATCGCAGGTTGCGCATGCAGAAACGCCACGACCCTTGAATTCATCTTCAGATGCTAATCCAAGATATTGCGCCGAAGCACCGGTGGCTATAATCAATGCATCAGATGTGTAAGTTCCAGAATCACCCTTGAGTACAAAAGGCTTCTTATTTAGCTCGGCGGTATGAATGTGGTCAAATATTACTTTGGTGTCATATTTTTCAACATGTTTCAGCATACGATCCATAAGCTCGGGGCCTTGCAATCCTTCTGCATCACCCGGCCAGTTATCTACGTCGGTAGTCGTTGTAAGTTGCCCACCTTGTTCTAGGCCGGTAATGATGACTGGATTGAGATTCGCGCGTGCAGCATACACGCCTGCAGTATAACCAGCTGGCCCTGAGCCAAGTATTAAGAGTTTAAAATGTTGCGAGTCAGCCATATTGATACCTTGAATCCTTTGTTTGTAATTATCCTAATCTAATTAGTAACGCTTGGTAATACACCTTGTTGTTGATAAGACCTGCTTATTCAACAGACCATTTCAACCGATTACAATAAATATACACAATTAAAAAGATACTCATTGCGCTTAGCCCCAAACTCTATTGAGTGGGCATGGGTGCCTTGTTTACCGTGTATTGGAAAATATCTTAGCCAAGGTGATATTGGTCATTACTATGATGGTATAATAACATTACACATTAAGGTGTTTTGTTAAACTTATGGTTTTATTGGCACAAATATAGTGATATTTGCAATTGCTGGGCTAAATTTTATCACATGAAATTTCATAATATTTCATACTTGATTTTATTGTTTATATAATATTCAATAGGTTAGAGGGTATTGCTAATAACTACTTTAATTGAGTAATTTGTTTGACGATGAAATGATCTAAAAGCTATGCAGACCGGGTGCACCCAGGTTCACAGAGCTGAATAATTGCACTTAGGTTAGGTTGCCTAGGTTAGATTAGAAGGCCAGTAAAAATAACCGCACGTATAAATGTGCTTTATAAAATATTAGTTTGAGTATTAGTTTGAGAAAGTTACCGAGACAATAATCGAGAGAATTACTTTGAGACAAGCAACTATCAAAAAATCAGCGGCACGCAGGAAGTCAAAAACTGCAGCAAAAGAGCCTCACAATCTGACTTTACTCAAAGGCTTGCGTGAAAGCGCTTTGGTGGTATTGGTCGCGTTTGGTGCTTATTTGATGGTAGCGCTGCTGAGTTATGACCCGGGTGATCCAGGCTGGACTCATACAGGCACCAATCAACTTGTTGGCAATCTGGGCGGTACCGTAGGAGCGTATTTTGCTGATTTATTCTTCTTTATGTTTGGCTTTCTCGCATACCTGGCACCGCTAATGGTGGCTTATAGTGGTTGGCTCATTTATGAAGGCAAATTAGAAAATGGCCAGATAGATTATCGAACCCTTGGAGTACGTTGGGCAGGATTCTTATTAACGCTATGTGCGGGTTGCGGATTAGCTACCTTGCATTTTCAACCAGGATTCATGCCAAGTTTTGCGGGCGGCATACTGGGTGATGTAACCGGTAACGGTTTTGTATCAGTATTTAGTTTTGTGGGGGCCACTCTTTTGCTGCTCTCATTGTTTTTTGCAGGGATCACGATTTTTTCTGGTTTCTCATGGCTGTGGTTACTCGATGTTACTGGCAAAAATACGTTAAAGCTTAGTAATTGGGTTTGGCAATATGCTGTTGAATGGCGTGAAGAATACGTTAATAAAAAAGCTAAAGTAGAACGACAAGAAGTTGTTAGAGAGACAAAAGTAAAAATTCAAAAACGCGCTAAACCTCGTATTGAACCTGTTATTAAAGAAATTCAGCCTAGCGATAGAAAAGAGCGTGAACGCCAAATACCTTTATTTAATGCCGCGGCCGCAACAGACCTTCCTCCTGTATCGATGCTGGATAAAGTTATTGATACTTCTAAAGGATATTCCGACGATTCTCTAGAGGCAATTTCTCGACAAGTCGAACTTAAATTACTCGACTTTAATATTGATGCCGAAGTAGTTGAGGTGCATCCAGGCCCAGTCGTTACACGCTTTGCAATACAACTAGCACCCGGTATAAAAGTTAGTAAAGTTACAAATTTAGCAAAAGACTTAGCGCGTGCACTATCAGTAATTAGTGTTCGTGTAGTTGAAGTTATCCCGGGTAAATCTTACGTTGGCTTGGAAATTCCTAATGAACATCGAGAATTAGTGGTGCTCAATGATGTCATAGAATCTGAAGTTTATGATGACGAGGCTTCACCACTCGTTTTAGCGTTGGGTAAAGATATTAGTGGCCTACCAGTGGTAGCTGATTTAGCAAAAATGCCACATTTATTAGTTGCGGGAACCACTGGGTCAGGTAAATCGGTTGCATTGAATGCAATGATTCTGAGTATTTTATATAAGGCCACACCTCAGCAAGTTCGAATGATATTGATCGATCCAAAGATGTTAGAGCTTGCAGTGTATGAGGGTATCCCACACTTACTTTCACCTGTTGTAACCGATATGAAAGAAGCTGCAAATGCATTGCGTTGGTGTGTAGCAGAAATGGAGCGTCGTTATCATTTGATGTCTGCATTAGGGGTTCGTAACATGGCGGGCTACAACGCTAAGGTTCAAAAAGCTATTGATGATGGTGAACCCATACTTGATCCATTGTTTAAGAATGATCAAGTAGAAGGTTTAGAACCCGCTCAAGCAGAAGAGCTCACACAACTGCCTAATATTGTGATTATTATTGATGAGCTTGCCGATATGATGATGGTAGTCGGCAAAAAAGTTGAAGAACTCATTGCAAGAATTGCTCAAAAAGCACGTGCCGCAGGCATACACTTGATATTAGCCACACAACGGCCTTCTGTTGATGTGATAACAGGCTTAATCAAGGCGAATATACCGGCACGAATTGCATTCCAGGTTTCAGCAAAAGTTGACTCACGAACGATATTGGATCAAATGGGTGCAGATCAACTATTAGGTCACGGAGACATGCTTTACTTGCCCGGTGGTCAATCCATTCCGGAGCGTGTTCACGGTGCCTTTGTGTCAGATGAAGAAGTTCATAAGGTTGTCGCTTTCTTGAAAGAGAAAGGTGAGCCTGCATACATTGAAGAAGTAACACAAGATTCTGCAGGCGATGGAGTGCCAGGGTTAGAACCATCGACAAGTGCAGATGATATGGACCCACTCTATGATGAAGCAGTTGCTATCGTAACGGAAACGCGCAAGGCTTCAATTTCATATGTTCAACGACGTCTCAAAGTGGGCTATAACCGTGCTGCACGTATGATTGAAGAAATGGAAAGCAGTGGTGTAGTGAGTGGAGTGCAGTCAAATGGTACAAGAGAAGTGATCGCACCACCGCCTGTAAACGTTTGATCACGTAAATATTTTATACTGGTATCTAAATCAGCTGTAATCACCCAAATACACAATTATTTCACATTGTTTTTCTAATTTTGCTGAATTTTGTCCATTTAATATAGTCAAATGGATAAGAGTCGGGAGAACTTCATGCTTAATATTTTAAAATTTAATTTAATTACTCATTCATTTGGTGCATTACGTTTCAATATAATGGCCAAATTAGTAACAAGTATTTTTTTGTTGGTGAGTGCATCTATTTTTGCACCGGTATTCAGTAGTGACTCTATCCAGCAACTAGATACGTTTTTTTCAGAAGTGCAATCATTTGAAGGGCAATTTATACAAATTGTTTATGATGAGAGTGGGGAAGTCATACAAGAATCTAACGGTGATGTTGCATTGGATAAGCCGGGTAAATTTCGCTGGCAATATGTAAAACCTTATCCACAACTTATTTTAGCGGATGGTGAATATCTTTGGATCTATGACGAAGAACTGCTTCAGGCGAGTGCAAAACCAATTGACACAGCGTTGGGTAATGCACCCATCATGTTATTAACAAATGTTAGGCCTTTAACTGATGATTTTGAAATTAAAGATGCGGGTAACAAGAATGGTTTGAACTGGGTTGAGCTCACACCGTTGGTTCAAGATACTGAGTTTCTTAAAATTCAAATTGGCTTGAATGACAAAGGAATTAACATAATGGAATTAGAGGATCATTTCTCACAAAAGACAGTCATCCAATTTGACAATTTAAAGACTAATGTTAAGTTTGTAGCAGATCATTTCACGTTTGTTGCTGCAGAAGGTGTGGATGTTGTGGGTTATCCTGGTGAAGCGTTATAAGAAGTGAATGCAACGACGAAAAACTAGCGCATCAAAATCAAATCATTGAAAATATCCAATACATAATACATATCATCGTTAAAATGATGGAATGAGTTAAGGTAAGCATTTAGCAAAAGATAACTCATTTTCCTTAAATAAAGTTTCAAACAGATACCCTATCTACCCGATACTATATAATGCTGACGGAATAACTCTAATGCATTATATCGTATACAATGACTTACTCATCCTCTCCAGATTTATTTGACCAAGTAGAAAATACCTATCGACCGCTTGCGGATCGTATGCGTCCTAATTCACTAGACGCTTTTATCGGTCAAACGCATTTACTTAATAAAGACAAACCATTAAGAGTCGCGATAGAGCAAGGTAAGCTACATTCGATGATATTCTGGGGGCCACCTGGAACCGGCAAGACTACCTTGGCGCGTATCATTTCACACACTTCCGATTCACAGTTTATTCCAATATCGGCTGTGTTATCAGGTGTAAAAGAAATACGTCAATCCATCGAACTAGCTAAAGCTCATAATCAAAGTGCAAGTGCACGAACTGTGTTGTTTGTTGATGAGGTACACCGTTTTAATAAGGCGCAGCAAGATGCTTTTTTACCACACATAGAAGATGGCACGATATATTTCATTGGCGCCACAACTGAAAAC
This sequence comes from uncultured Thiotrichales bacterium, assembly GCA_964517365.1. Lineage (GTDB taxonomy): Bacteria > Pseudomonadota > Gammaproteobacteria > UBA4575 > UBA4575 > JABDMD01. Next base: position 24,376 of record CAZFEP010000012.1, read on the forward strand.
CCATCATTTGAATTAAATAATGCCTTGCTTTCTAGGGCACGTACTTATGTGCTGAAAAGGCTCACCCATGAAGACATTCAAAAATGTATTCAACAAGCGATAAAGAATAATGAAAATGGTTTGGGTGTGCAGGTGGATAGTATCGAACAAGAAGCAAAAGAAATGTTAGCGGTTTCTGCAGATGGTGATGCGCGTCGCGCACTCAACTTTTTAGAAATTGCAGTGGATTTATTAGATGAAAATAGTGATGAAAAAATAATTACTAAAGAAATTATTCAAGAAGTCACCTCACAGTCTATGCGGCGTTTTGACAAACAAGGTGAATATTTCTACGATCAAATATCAGCACTACATAAATCAGTGCGAGGATCAGACCCTGATGGAGCGCTTTATTGGTTCTGTCGAATGATCGATGGCGGCTGTGATCCTCATTATATTGCACGAAGAGTAGTGCGTATGGCTAGTGAAGATATAGGTAACGCTGACCCTAAGGGTTTGCAAATTACGTTAGATGCCTGGAATACCTTTGACCGCTTGGGCTCACCAGAAGGTGAATTAGCCATTGCCCATGCAATAGTCTATCTGAGCTGTGTGCCAAAAAGTAATGCTGTGTATACTGCTTATAAAGCGGCAATGAGTGCTGCAAAAGAACATGGTACATTAGAAGTTCCGATGCACTTACGTAATGCGCCCACTAAGCTGATGAAAGAAATAGGCTATGGTGAAGGCTATCGTTATGCGCATGATGAGGAAGATGCGTATGCTGCAGGGGAGGTATATTTACCTGAAGAACTGCATGACTCACAGTTTTATTATCCTGAAAATCGTGGTCTAGAAGCGAAAATTAAACAGCATTTAGATACACTGCGCCAAAAAATTAAATAATTAGTACGTAATTAATATTAACAATAAATAAACAGAAAGGATTGTTTGAATGGATCAGTTGAAATTATCAAGAGAGCTCATCGAAAAAATTGAAAAAGTACTCGTTGAAGAAGATGAGCGAGCCAAAAACCCATTGCTAGCAGGACAGTATCTTGCTGCAATTATTGGCTTTATAGTTGGCAACCACGATTTACCCTCTGGCGAAAAAAATGAAATTATGAGTGAACTCAATGCATTTTCTAAATACGTATACGACGATATTACCAAGCAAAGACAACAGACGATGCAGCCAAAAGGTGAAGCATTTGGTATATGGAAGCCAGGGCAAAGCTAACGATTGGTAAATAAATAGATTTAGTCTAAATTTGGGAGGTTTCCAAAGCTAAGGTAGTCGTAATACTCGGCACAATGTTTGTTCATACCTCGTTCACTGGTTTGGGTTTGCATGTCTTTATGAACAATAGTCCATTCATTGCATGTTTTGGCTAATCTCAGGCCATTTTCATCTAGTTTCCTTTCTTCTATAAGCTGTTTTTGTTCGGCAGGATCTTTGGGTAATTTAGGTTTGAATAGAGATTTTGGCTGTTGTTCCGGGCTTAGCTTTACGGTTTCTTGAATATTCTCCGGAGGATCAGTAGGTTTTACAGGCTCTTGATGTTTAGAGATTTTATTTGCAACCTTTGGCCCTCCAACTGATTCATTTTTTTGTTCATTCTTATTGATGTATTTTGTTGCAATGAAACTGGATGCTAAATTACCCACTGCAACACCAAGAATAATTAATATAAGTAAGGTAACGTAATTTAATTTTGGTTGCATAGGTTTTGCCTGTCTAGTTTAATCGCGCCTTAATTTGTCAGAAATAGCAATAGGTGTTGAGTATTTTAATACAATCAAGTACGTAGAAAGAATAAAACTTACTATGGTGCAAACTTGAATAAAGTTTGAAGCTTTGAGTGTTATTAATCCAGCGCTAAATGCAACAAAACCTAATAGTAGTGAAAACTCACTTAGTTGTCCTAAGCGAACTCCGATCTCTTTTGCGTCGTTTTCGGATTCACCACTCTTGTTTATCAAATACTTAAAGACATAAGGTTTTACAAAGAGTAATACTGCGCTTGTGATAATGGCAGGCAGCAATAATTTCCAGGCTAGGCCGATATCCAGACTGGCCCCTAGCGAAAAAAAGAATATGACTAAGAAGAAATCTCGTATGGGTTTAAGGCTCTCGGATATGTAAAAAGATATGGGTCCAACGGCAATGGCAACACCAGCAATGAATGCACCGGTTTCATGAGACAGGCCAATATAGTGGGCTAATTCTGCGATACCTAAGCACCAACCAATGGCTAATAAGAAAATATATTCTTTAATCTTGTCAAACTTTGTCATCAGCTTGATTAATACAAATCGCTCAACAAAAAATGCAAATGCAATTAATCCGGGTAGTGCAAGTGCCAATTTTCCTAATGCATAAAAGGTACTGGTCTCTGAGCTTTGTGTTTCTATTAAAAGTAATAGAATTATCGCAAGAATGTCTTGTAGTAAAAGAATGCTAATGATGATTTCACCTACATGCTGGTGGTGTAAAACCGTAGTAGGGAGTAGTTTTAGGCCAATGATAGTGCTGGAGAACATAAAAGCAGCGGCAATTATTAATTTATCCATCATCGGTAGTTGCAATGCCATCGCAGCTATAAAACCAATCAACGCAAATACAAGTGATGCACCAAACGTGATTAGTGTTGATTGTTTAATGGATGAAACCAGTTTTTGAGGGTGTAAGTTTAAACCCAGCAAAAATAATAAAAACATGATGCCAACTTTTGCAATTTGTTGAGAAAATTCTGTATCCGGGACAAAATTTAAAACAGACGGGCCTAAAATAATGCCTACGGCAATATAAGCAACCAATAAGGCTTGTCTGGCAAATAAGGCAATAGTGGCTAATGCCGCAGCACTGGTGAATATGATGAAGATGGAAAATATGATTGATTCAGAGGAGGAAACATTGAGGTCCATCTATATAGCTCCTGATGATAGCGATACTTAGGCTAACAGTTCAATCCAGTGTTTGACGGGTATTTTTGTACCGGATTGTAAATGCATGAGACAGCCAATATTGGCGGTAACGATTATATCGGGTTGATGTTGCTCCAAGTTAGAAAGTTTATTTTCTAATAATTGTGAAGACATTTCGGTTTCAAGCAGGGAATAGCTCCCTGCAGATCCACAGCATAAGTGAGATTCTTTAACCTCTACTAATTGATAACCCGCTTGTGTTAATTTTTCTTCTATTTTGCCATTGATTTGTTGTCCATGTTGAAGTGTGCAAGGGCTATGAAAAGCAATATTTTTATCCGTTTTGAGAGATGTGTTCGGTGTAAGCTCACTCGCTAATTGAGAAAGATCAATGCAACGCTTTGATATGTACTTAGCTTTGTTGGCGTATCTTTTATCATCTTGCATGATAGTTATATATTGCTTGATAAAACTGCTGCAACCACTTGAATTAATTAAAATATATTCGTATTCATTTTTGAGCATTCTATACCATAGATCAATATTTTTGCGAATAGTGTTACGCGCTTGATCAAGTTCGGTTAAATGAAATGCAAGTGCACCGCAACAAGATGTGTTTACTTCGTCTAGTTGAATACCAGAATTTTTTAACACTATTTTGGTTGCATGATTGATTTGAGGTGCAGCGGCCTTTTGCACACAGCCTTTAATAGTAAACATTTTGCGCAAAGTGCTAGAAGCGGTTATTGGGCTAGCGTCAGTCGGTAGCTTGCTTTTTGATGGAATTTTCTTAGCTAAAGTTGTTGGTAGAAAAAATTTAAATGTACGTGCTATCGCCAAGAGAATGCCAACACGCTTAGCATTCGAAAATGCATGCACTATTAATTTACGTTTAATTTTACTGTGAGCAGGTCGCTGTGTAGATGTATTGATATGCTTCCTGCCAATATCCACGAGTTCACCATAGTTCACACCAGAGGGGCAAGTTGTTTCACAAGCGAGGCATGTTAAGCAACGATCTAGATGTTTTAAGCCAATTTCATTGGGAGCATTTTTATCTTTATTTGCATCTTTATCATTGAGGTTATCCTCAAAAAAGTTTTTAATTAAATATATCCGTCCACGGGGTCCGTCTAGCTCATTGCCGGTAAGTTGATAGGTCGGACAGGTTGCGTTGCAAAATCCACAATGAACGCATTTTCGTAGAATGTTATTTACGCGCTCGCCATCTGCAGTTTGCATGAATTCAGATGTGAATGAGGTTTGCATATCTTGATTAAACCTCAGCGAACATCTTACCTGGATTTAAAATACCAGCAGGATCGAAAACCTGTTTTAGTTTTTTATGTACTTTCATTGAAGTTTTTGGAAGAGGATGAAATACCTGATGGGTGATATCACCTTTAAATAATGTTGCATGACCGCCTACACGTTCGGCTTCTATACGAATTGTTTGTTCATCAGCATCACTATTATACCATCTGAGTGCACCATTCCATTCCATCACATGTTCGCCTGGCAGGTTTAATTTTTGAGTGTTTGGTGGTACTGATATTCTCCATAGAGGATTTTGTGTAGTGAAAAAACTATGTTCATGCTCTTTGATACTGTTCCAGAGAAGGTGGCCAGTATCCGTAATTTCACCACCAATGCTTTTTGTGCATGCTTTAACAGCCGTTGTGGAACTGGATAACCGTATGAATAATTCTTTGCCATCATAAAATGATGCGGTAATGGGAATAGGAGTGTTCGCCCAATGATTTAGTTTGTTTACGGCAGTTTCAAAATCTACACTAAGTGCAATAGTTTGTTCACTCTCAGGCTTTGGTAGTAACCGTAAGCTAACCGTCATGATTATGCCTAAAGTGCCTAATGCGCCGCACATTAATCGAGAAACATCATAACCGGCTACATTCTTCATTACCTTGCCACCAAAACGAAGTAACTCACCTTTTCCGTTTACTATTTCAATACCTAACACGCAGTCTCGTACGTGACCTGCGCTAACCCGTCGGGGTCCGGCTAATCCACATGCTATGCTCCCACCTAATGTAGCACTACCACCAAAGTGTGGAGGTTCGCATGGCAATATTTGGTTCTGGTCGGTAACTGCTTTTTCAATTTCTGATAAAGGCGTGCCGCTTCTTGCCGTGACATAGAGTTCTGAAGGTTCATATTCAATGATGCCCGTATGTTGAGCTAGGGATATAGATGTTCCATTAATGCTTCTTCCGTAAAACTGTTTCGTGTTTCCTGCACAAATTTGTAATGCTTTTTTCTCATCGAGCGCCTCTTGAATAGTAGAGGCTATTTCATTGTTACAATCGGCCATGGCTTTACTAAGAACTCAAGAATTAAAAACGAGAGAGTTCAGGGTGGGGAAGTTTGCCATGATGTACATGCATGGCACCTAATTCAGCACAGCGATGCAACGTTGGGATGGCTTTACCAGGGTTTAGTAACTCGTCTTTATCAAATACAGCTTTAATCGCATGAAAAGTATTTATTTCTGCTTCGCTAAATTGCATACACATTTGATTAAGTTTTTCTATACCGACACCATGTTCACCCGTGATCGTTCCTCCGACTGTTATACAAAGTTCCAGAATTTTGCCTCCAAGTTCTTCAGCGATTTCTAGTTCACCTGCTATATTGGCGTCATAAAGTATCACGGGATGTAAATTTCCATCGCCCGCATGGAACACATTGGCGACACGCAAACCATATTTTTTTGAAAGAGTACTGATGCTTTCTAGAACATGTGCTAAATGTTTTCTCGGAATGGTGCCATCCATACAATAGTAATCGGGTGTCAAGTTACCCAATGCAGGAAAAGAAGCTTTTCGCCCTTGCCATAATAATTCTGCTTCTTGTTTGTCTTTTGCTATACGCACTTCTATAGCATGAAAATTTTTGAAAATTTGTTTAACTAATGTTACTTGTGTTTCTAATTCTTCGTCATAACCATCAAGCTCACAAATTAAGATGGCAGCTGCATTAGATGGGTAGCCAGGCTTGCAATACATCTCAGTGGCTTGAATGGTGAGTTGGTCTAGCATTTCTAAACCAGCAGGAATTACACCATTAGAAATGATACCGTTTACTGCATCTCCTGCATTTTGAACTTGATCAAATGCAGCAAGTAGTACTTTTTTGCTATGAGGTTGGGGCAGTAACTTGACGGTAACTTCTAAAGTAATACCCAGCATTCCTTCTGATCCAATCATCAATGCGAGCAAATCAAATCCTGAGGAATCTAAAGTCTTGCCACCCAGTTCTAGGATTTCACCTTCAATAGTAAGAATTTTTAGGGCAAGAATGTTGTGTATGGTAAGACCATATTTAAGACAATGCACACCACCAGAATTTTCGGCGATGTTGCCACCAATGGTGCAAGCAATCTGTGAAGAGGGATCAGGTGCATAATAAAG
>CAZFEP010000013.1:0-2114 GCA_964517365.1 uncultured Thiotrichales bacterium
ATGGTTTCCAGGTAGTTTTATACCCTACGAAACCTTTATCATTAGCTTCCATTTGTTTGGTTTTGAAATAACTAGCTTCGCCCTCTGGAACAACAGGTCTAGTCTTTTTTTGATCACTCATAAATCACCTTTGACTTGAAAATAGAATTCGTTCGATGGGCTGATTATAACTAAATAAGACTCCATTAGGACACTTTCTCTTTATGCATAGTAAAAACCTATCTATAGCGAGCCATTTCATGGTGGGTTATTGGCCAAAAATTAGATTTACATCACAATTTATCTGGTTAAATGTTTGAATGAGATTCGTCTTATACAACCAATGGGAACGGCTACCCAAGAGTGCAGAAACCTTGTTCTCACAAGCTGAACAATCCTCATTTTTTAATTCTCGAATCTGGCTAGAGAGTTTGAGTACCTATGCACTTACTGAACAACAGTCACTATTGTTAGCCTGTGTAGTAGAGGATGAAAGTGTTTTAGCGATCTTGCCTTTATTGAATCATACTCAAGGTGGTTTGAGCGCTTTAAGCAATCATTACACCACTTTATATTCTCTATTGCTTACCAACCATAGCGAACAAGATAATGTTCTCAGGTGCCTGGCAGATGGCTTATCTGATCGCTTAGCCCAGTCAGCTCACCAAGCTATTCAACTAGAACCTGTTGACGCTGAAGATGGCCTTTTGCTCCAATTTTGGCAGGTAATGGAATCTAAAGGATTTCAACGCTATCCATACTTTCGATTTTACAACTGGGTACATCAAGTACAAGAGCAATCATTTGATCATTATATGGCTGATCGACCCGCCAAACTACGAAATACGATAATACGCAAAAGACGTAAGCTAGAACGAGAACATGGATACGATATAAGACTATATAAAGACGCAGACACAGATATATCTTTGTTAAATCAAGCTATGTCTGATTACCATTCAATAATTGAAACAAGCTGGAAAACCAGTGACTTGTTTGCTCACTTCACTCCCGAATTGGTAAAGAAGATGTCGCAAAGAGGCTGGTTACGACTTGCTATTCTGTATACCCATAATCAACCCATCGCGGCTCAAATATGGTTTGTGCTACATAAAAAAGCCAACATTTATAGATTAGCTTATGACCCAGATTGGAAAAAATACTCACCCGGCTCTATCCTGACCGAGTATTTAATGCATTATGTAATCGATACAGACAAGGTTACTGAAATAGATTTTTTAACCGGCAATGAACGTTATAAACAAGACTGGATGACAATTCGAAGAGAGCGTTTGGGCGTCCGTCTTGCAAAACCGCTTAAAAACAATAACAACTTGATTCGAAAACTTTATCTTCGAATCATGCAAAGCTTGAAATAAATACATTCCCGAAGATCAGATTCCTTCAATTAAAGTAAAGTATGGCTAGCTAGCGAGGCTAGGCTAGGCTAGGCTAAATATCCTTAACCAAACGGATCATCTGACAACATAATTGTGATGTAAGGTGCATACGTTAACACTGCACCCTGACTGGGTCCGAGATCATTAAACACGGTTGCTACCTCAACCAACTTAGAGTGATCTTGCGGTGCCTTTTTAAGTTCAACCAAGGCTGATATCAGAGGTTGAATTTCTTCGTTACTTACATATGTTTCCAACATGTTAATAGCATTCTCGACACCTTCCACACTAACACTCTTGGCTTTACTGATATCCGCTGGAGAGAGTTCATCAAACTCGGGGGGTTCTTCGTATAAATTACCATTTAATTCGGCAGACTTAGCTTTGACACTAATGCCAGAAATCGCATTATATTCGGCTAATGCCCTTTGCTTAAGTGTGTTAACAAAATTGTTAAACTCCGCAACATTGGGTCGTGATAAAACCAAAGATAACAAGGTTTCACCATTCACACGGCTGATAAACTCTAAATGTGTTCGAGTGATGACAGGTTCCGGGTTGAGCACGGCCAAGGTTACGGTAAGCGTCTCGCTATCTGTTTGACTAAATTTGGATTTAGCACGTATAGCAATATAGTCATCGAAAATCTCATATTCAGTAGTGCCTTTCAGCATATGCTTTTGAATTAGTTTAGTGCTCATATAAATCTGTTAACTGGTAAATCTGTTAACTGGT
>CAZFEP010000013.1:2214-12436 GCA_964517365.1 uncultured Thiotrichales bacterium
TTGAATTAGTTTAGTGCTCATATAAATCTGTTAACTGGTAAATCTGTTAACTGGTTTTAATTCCAGCAAAAGCGTTAAATTCATTCTTAGCTTTTTCTTTTAAAGCATCAACGAAAGAATCAAATTCTTTTTTATTTGGTTTATTTAAATATAAGGAAATTAGCGGTCTGCACTTTACCCGGCTATGAAATCCCATTCGAGACTTGCTGATAACTGGCTCAGGATTGATCATCGCTAACTCAACTTCAAAGTCTTTATTTTCATCCAGCAGACTGGTAATTTTAATTTTGACAATATCATCACGTAACTCGAACTCACGCCGACCATACAAAATATGTTTTTGAATTAACTTGTGACTCATCGTAAATATTTTTTATGCAAATATTAACTATCTGCTATTAGCCTAATTAACTGTTCCGGACATTTCTATCATTTCAGAAACTTCCAGGGTGCCGTTAATTTTCAAAAACGGACATGCGTTGGCCGCTTCAATCGCAGCCTCCATTGATTCGAATTTCAGAATACTCATACCCGACATAAGTGTGGTAGTACCCTGTTCTGTCTTACCCTCAGGATGCACAGTATGAGTGTCTTTAAAAGGTATGGCGGGGCTAACCACTGCATCTCCTAAAGCGGTTAACCATCCCTGGTATTCCTCAAAGTGTTTTTTCCCGTCTTCAGGGTTATCAGGGTAGTCTCCCCCAAGGTAAATGAAGATGTATTGTTGCATGAAGAATGTCCTCTCTGGTCTTTTTAAATAGTATGTGTTGCGTGTCTAGTTACGAATAATACAACGTTTGTAATATTCCGCTGTTGGCTGAAAAATTTTGTCAATTACTGCACTTGCATAGATAACTTATACGGCTCACTAGAGGTAATGAATGCCATCTCTGCGTTTATGCAACTCAGGCTGACCTTCACTCACACCACGCAATCTCGCCTCAACAAGGATGGCATTCATCAATACCTGATCGACGACCTCTGGGTAAAGAGGGTAAAAACGTTCCACCTCAAGGGCATGTGAACGTGCATTGATTTCGAGCTGACTTCGTTGTTCCTGATTCAAGTTATGAAGCATTAACAAACGTGCTGATTGTCGTGTTAAGTAACGTTGACATAAATCATTAGCCTCTTCTTCAGTCCAATCCTCTCTCACCATAAAGCTTGGAAACGACTGTTCTTCATTAGCAGACCTTGTGAACCATTTTGCTTTAGGGTTAATGCTCGCTCGCTCGGCAACTAAACGTTCAAAACGATAATTAACCGGTGCAGATGAAAAAGACTTCTCATCTTCAGTCATTTCAATCGGCATAACCGCCGAGGGCAGCGCGGTCCACTCAGGCCTGGATGGATATGCATTCTTTTGAACTTCATCTTTAGCAGAAAAAATTAATGCTAATGGAGACTGATCTTTGGCATCCAGCAGCCAGTATTCATGGTGGTCTGCAGCTGGAAACGGTAAGGCCACTTCAGCTAGAAAGTCAGTTAATTCAAGAATTCGTTCATCAACAGATTGCTTCTCCTCCAAGCCCTTAGTGATTTGTGATGAGCCTATATTCTTCTGCCGGATATCGCTGTCACTAATAGTTGCAGCACGCTTATAACTAAGTTTACTAGCTTGGCCATTATCGGCATGATTTAGACCACCCTTACGTTCAAGCAAGAATTGAATTTCCCAGCTTTGGCCATCGATGGTTAATGCACGTGCCCGTTCTGATTCGGCAATTTGTGCTTGCCCGTAATAAGGTGGCAAAAGTCGTTGGGAATAGGTCTTAATCATTTTCTAGACTTGAAGTAATTTAACCAGTGCTTTAGCTTGATCTCTTTGTTGCTCGGCAATCTCTTGGAAACGTGTTAATTCCACCTCGGCAAACAAAGTCGCAATATCATCAAACTCGGATTCTGACTTCATCGCCATATCAACATAATCTGATTCTTCTGCCAAAGCGTGCATAGCGGATGCACGGTTTGCAGTGACCATCGCCCATAACATCGGCACATCATCTTTTGGTAATGCTTTTAGTGTTGCATCATAAATAGGAATAGATTCTTCGAGTGATTGAATGTCTTCTTCATGAGTACCCAGTGCTTGCAATGCTACTGCCAGATTATTTTGTGTGACAGCCCAGCCATAAGCTGATTTATCTGGAGTACGCTCAGCCATGGCATTACGCATCACCACTACTGCCTGTTCAAGGGTGCGTGGCCCTCTACGATGAACACCTAGTAAACAAAGCACATTACCTACGTTACATAGAGCTGATGCCCAGTCATCTGGGTGCTCATCTCTTTTTAACGCAGTAGACGCCTGTTTATATATTTCACCAGCTTGCTTTAAAAGGTTTAGATCGTCTTCCAACTGTCCAAGGGTTTGCATCACCACCGCGAGGTTATGCTGGGTGTTAGCCCACTCGAATGGAGTCTCTTCAAAAGTACGAACTTCCAATGCCTGTTCATAAGACATCGCTGCTTGTTCAAGAAAATGTGAACTACCACTGCGTTGACCGATAAAGCCCATCACATCACCAATGTTGTGATGTACTGCAGACCATTTAACTGGATCTTCTTCTTTCTCAACCATCATCTGCAGACCTTGGAATAATTCAATGGCCTGTTGAAAAACATGCGCGCCACCTAACCTAAGTTCTCTTACATCAGCTGTATCCACTAATGTGTTTTGCGAATTAGCCCATTCGATGAGTGATTCTTTATTGGCAGACAATTCAAAAAAGGTATCACCGTAACGATCAATTGCCTGTGAGAGTGCGCCACGCACAGGTGAGTCACTTTCAAGTAGCTCAAGCAAATAGCGTGCTTTATTTTCATAACGCCACACCATTGGTACTCCCAGCCCGGGAGTTAATAATGTTTCAGCATAAAGATTTTGCGGCAAATGGTTTCTCCGTTAGATCGACACTACTGACTAAATTAAGAATCTAGAAAACTAATGAAAGAAATTATCTAATCGGCACAACTTTTTGATCTGATCCAACAATTTCACTGATATCAGGCTCAGCATTCACCGGACCACCTGCTTCCATTTCCTCATCTGTAGCATCGCGTACCGTTAAGATTTCAAGCTTGAAAATTACTTCTCGACCACAAAGCGGATTATTGCCATCAATAGTGACAGACTTTTCATCAACTCTGGTTACTAGAAAACTTTTATTATCGCCTTGATCATTTTCCATCAAAATCGACAAACCCACTTCATGATACTCTTTTGGAACATTATCAATGTGATCGGTAATTACCAATGCTTCATCCCGTGGACCATAGATCTTATTACAATCAATCGGCACGTTAATCACATCGCCAACAGTTTTGCCTTTTAACTCTGCTGTTACTTGTGGCGCTAATGCTTCTGTAACACCATGAATATAACCGATCGGGAAGTCGACTGTGGTCAGCACAGCTTCGGTTTTTAGATCAATAATTTTATAGGTTAGCTCAACAAGCTTGCCATCAGAGATTTCATTCTCGCTAATATCTTTCATGTTCGTATTTCCATTCCTACTTTTTGCAGGTGAACTAAAAATTATTCAACTTAATACATCAGAAGACAGATGCACCAAAAATTCTTACTTCTTCTTTTTCATAGCCAAGCACCATACGACCGAGCCACTCACCTTCTTTTTTGCTACTGGTTACACGATATAAAACCGTTACATGTTCACCGCGACGAATAAGGCCAAGGTAGTCATACTCAGCATTTAAGCTTCTTGTCAGTTCGCTTTTAGCAAACTGCTTGCCGACCTCAACTTCATTCAAACCAAACAATAAATCATAAGAAAACATGCGAATAAATTTTCCATATTCACCTTCATTGGAATACTTAATCAGGTCATCCCACATTGGATGTGCAATTTCTAGAATCTCATCATCTGTTTTTTCAATTATATTCATGTGATTTCTTGACTAAAGCTGTATTTATAAATTTGATTGGTCTCTAACTAAAAAAGACCAACAGTAAAACTGTTGATCTTTTTTATTTAACTCGATGAAGTGGAAGGAGTCCCCATCAATGGCGACTCCTTATTCTCATAACTTACTTATGCAGCAGCGGCCTTGTTCTCTTCATCACCTACTAAGTGATAACAAGGTGCTTTCTCCATAGTGTACTCACCAGTTTCTGGATCACGACGCGAAACCGTTAGTACATGCCAGTTTTGATCATCTAGCTTCATAAAGTCACCACGGTAGTAGTAACCAGGCCAGCGAGTCTCCTTACGGAACAAGGTGTGTTGTAACACAGCCTCTGATGAAAGTTGGCGATGCTTAAGTTCCCATGCACGAAGTAGTTCGTGGATGTCTTCCGCTGCAATCTTCTCCAGGTCTTCTTCCAAAGCCTTCATTTTCTTTAGGCCGATGTTAAGAAGTTTTTCATTAGTCATATAGCTAACCGTTACACCACCTGCGTACTCGTCCATTAGCTTCTGCAAGCGATCGAGACCCTGACGTGGGTTAATGTAGTTCGGGTTAACCGAACCTGCAGTAATTTCATTACGATAGATTTTATAGTGCTCCATCGGCTTGAAAATTTCTTCTCCGCGCTTATCGATCTGCTGCTGCGAAACTTTAATACCTTCAGCTTTTCCATCATCGATGTACTTGCATGCTGCTTTTGCCGCAAGACGACCTTCAGTAAAGGAGCCTGATGAGAATGCATGCGGCGTACCACCAGCAGCATCACCTGCACCAAACAAACCTGCAACGGTAGTCATTCGGTTATAACCCCAGAAATATTCTTCTGGTGACAAATCTTCTGGGCCTGAAACCCATGCCCCGCAACCCGTAGCATGTGAACCCATAACATAAGGTTCTGAAGTTGTTAACTCAGGATTCTCGTATTTAGGATCTACGTCAGTAGCCGCCCAAAGTACTGCTTGGCCCACTGTCATGCCGAGGAAGTTATGCCAACCGATCTCTTCAAGATGAGGATCTTGGAAGGCTTCCATAGTTACCATATGAATCGGACCACGGCCTGCATTTACTTCAGAGATGAACGCATGGTTACGTAGGCAAGTTGGAATAGGTTTGTGAGATAAATGCTGACCTTCTGTATCCAGATATTCTTTACCTACCATTTTTGATAGTTCAGGGAACCACTTGGATTCATACTCTTCGCCGACACCGTTCTGCGTGTAGGTCTTGAGATGAAGGAAATACGCTCCAACAGGACCGTAACCGTCTTTGAAACGAGCCAATACAATGCGGTTTTCCATCTGTGTCATTTTACAGCCCGCACCAATCATCAAACCATAGGCTGATCCTGACGACCAAGGCGCATACCAAACACGTCCTGCACCTTCACCCACAGAGCGTGGCTTAAAGATGTTCGAGGCGCCACCGGCAGCACAGATAACGGCCTTCGCTTTAAATACGTGATAGTCACCGGTACGCACATTAAAACCAACAGCACCTGCGACACGATTTTCTTGTGCCTCATCCATCAACATGTGGGTTAAACAGATGCGGTTAAATACTTGGTCAGCGGATTTTTTTGCGGCGCCAGCAACGATAGGCTTATATGATTCACCATGAATCATAATTTGCCATCTTCCTTCACGCTGGTAAGCACCGGTTTTAGGATCACGCATTAGCGGAAGACCCCATTCTTCGAATTGGTGCACGGCTGAATCCACATGACGTGCCATGTCAAATAGCAAATCTTCACGCACCATACCCATTAGATCCATACGCGCATAACGTACGTGATCTTCAGGATTGTTCTCACCCCAACGCGTTCCCATGTAAGTGTTAATGGCATAAAGGCCCTGTGCTACAGCACCGGAACGATCCATATTAGCTTTTTCTGCAATAATGATTTTCTTATCTTGACCCCAGTATCTTGCTTCAAACGCAGCACCTGTGCCGGCCATACCCGCACCCGCAACAAGAATATCAATATTATCTTCTACAACTGTTTTGTAACCCATTAGTAGTAAACTCCTGCTTTCATCTTCAAGCCATTTGACTCAAGAGTATGTAGATCACCATCATCCAAACGAATGTATTTTGGCTCATTGAATAGTAATTGGCTGTTCACCATATCTTTACTTGGAGCCGCCTCTTTAGACAACTCAGGAATCGCAGTACCCCATGGCTTGGTAGTAATGGGTGCAAGCAGGTTCATGTCTTTTTTACCATTGCGCGATTTAATGCGCCAAGCAATAACACCTTTTTCTTCATCACGGATAACGCGTACTGAGTGGCCCAATGGTGCGAAGTCCGCATAACCACGAACATCAATTGCATTATGAGGGCATGCCTTAACACAGGAATAACACTCCCAACACATGTTTGGCTCAATGTTGTAAGCACGGCGGGTGGTGGTATCGATGTGCATAATGTCTGAAGGGCAGATATCTACGCAATGTCCACAGCCATCACAGCGAGTCATATAAACGAAAGTAGGCATAATATTTTCTCTCTAAAAATCAGTTACAAATAAATTAAAAATGGCAAATTTAAAAATGTCGAGGCGCTTCGCTCTTGATTCCAAGCCCCATGTTTGGCGGATTGCTTCCCATGTATTCAGGGATATCAGGAAATTTCGCCTGTAAATCAGGGTCAGAAAGATCACCTAACTCAGGCAAGTTTTCATATGAGCCGTCTGCCTTGATGCAACGTTTCTGATAAGCCGCAGCAGGTTTGAAAAACATATGTGCAAACTTAGACCACAAAACCGTACTGAACAATATCGTGCTTGCTGCAATAAATAAGACTAGGAAAAGCAAATTAATTGCACCGCCCGCACCTAATGTGCCGGACCATAGTAATCCGAATGTACCCATGCCTAACAGACCAAGGATAAAGATGTCTCCGCGACCGTTAAAGTTGTACCACTTCACACCTTCCGATGAGACGTCAACACGGATGGAGAACCAGAACCAGTAA
The DNA here is from genome assembly GCA_964517365.1 of uncultured Thiotrichales bacterium. Taxonomy (GTDB): domain Bacteria; phylum Pseudomonadota; class Gammaproteobacteria; order UBA4575; family UBA4575; genus JABDMD01. Next base: position 9,115 of record CAZFEP010000013.1, read on the forward strand.
CCACCGATACAAAGCATGATTGCACCTAGGTGCCACAGTGCGGTTAGAAATGTAGGCGCAGCAGGTGCAGCTTGACCTAGGTAACCAAATATCAGCCATACAGTCGTCGCAACAAAAATAATAAAACCGTACATGGTAAACAAATGAGATATACGTCGACGTGTGCTTTTAAATTCACCAGAAGTTAGCACCTCATTGGCTACGGTTGCCGCTGCCAGAGAGGCCTTCTCCCCGCCGCCCAAGGTGCGCTTTGCATTCTTTTTTGCTTTTTCAGCATTTTCAAAAAAGTACTTGGCACTCTTTTTATGCATCATGTCTAGAATTGTGCCGCCAACAACCATAATAGCCATCAACACGATGTACCATTGTATGATTGATGGAGAAATTACAGCCGCGAGTTCGGCAAATGGATTGGTTGAGAACATTGTTTAGAAATTCCGCTAATGAGTTGTTTTTATTGGGTTGGCAAGTTTGCTAGCTATTCAATAACAATTCAACATAAATAAAGTAATAGGCATTTCAAGTAACCTTATCAGGCAGTTCTACACCAGAGTCTGTTGTGTACTTTTATACTCGGTTTAATCGGTATTGTGAAAAGAATGTAATGTACAAATGTGTCCAAATGACCTTTAAAACAAGTGCATAGCGTCAAATAAACAACCCTAACTTCATACGCAAACTAACCCACTTTCATTACTGGCGAACCTTTAACTTACTATTAATACTGTTATTTATACTGGTATTAATGCTCTATGATCAATCACGTAATCTCGCCGAAATGTGAACAAAACCTCAGTTAGCTCGAGCACGTGTTTCAATCGCAGATTGGTGACGGGTGATGGGAGACAGGCCTTGGGCTTGCACCCTAGTTTGATACAAAGTAGTGTCAAAACATCTATTAATAACCAAAACACTATGCAAGCTACATCATTCAAACCTGAAGAATACTTCATAAAAGAAGAGCCCTACTATGAACCAGTAGCTAGTGAGGTTGATGTGTTTGAAGCAGCATATTCGAATCAATTGCCCGTTTTACTTAAAGGGCCAACGGGATGCGGTAAAACCCGGTTTATGGAATACATGAGCTGGAAATTGAAAAGACCACTCATTACCGTTTCTTGTCATGATGACTTAACAGCTTCTGATCTTGTGGGAAGATATTTGGTCACTGGTGGTGAAACCGTTTGGGTGGATGGCCCCCTTGCACGTTCCGTACGATCAGGAAGCATTTGCTACCTAGATGAAGTAGTAGAAGCGAGGAAAGATACTACTGTTGTAATTCATCCACTTTGTGACGACCGAAGAGTTTTACCAATGGAAAAGCTTGGTGAAATTCTTGAGGCCCCAAAAGAATTTTGCATGGCTATTTCATACAACCCTGGTTATCAAAGCGTGCTAAAAGATCTAAAACAAAGTACACGCCAACGCTTTGTCGCACTTGAATTTGATTACCCTAGCGCAGCGATTGAACAAACCATTGTAGAAAAAGAAACCGGTGTAAACACTCAAACGGCCAAGCAGCTTGTTAAATTTGCGCAGATGACGCGTAATCTCAAAGGCAGCGGACTAGACGAAGGTGCCAGTACTCGATTATTGGTACACGCGGGAAAATTAATCGTTACTGGTGTAGACCCTGTTACGGCGTGCTCAAGTTGTATTTCTCAAGCACTCACCGATGATGCAGAAATGCTTACTGCAGTAAACGAACTAAGCTCTTCAGTTTTTTAATACATCACGCATCAAAAACAAATTAACCTCAGAACATTATTAATAAATGATTACTATATTATAGAGTGATTATAGGGCGGCCCATGTTGTCATAATGGTTGCCTCAAAGCCCGCTATACCATCTTCGTCCACATCAATTTGAACCATTCCACCAGCCATCGCCGTCACGGTAATACTGGATGTGTTACCCGTAATCACTAAGACTCCCCCGGTTGGAGGTGAAGCATCATCCAGTTCGACAAAATATTTATCAATTTCACCTGCGCCTGCATCAAACAAGTCTTCCATACCAGTGAAAGGTACCGCTGGGGTTTGCGCCGATACAACACCCGCAAGTTCCGTACTTGCGACGATAAGTGCTGCGGCTGGATTAACATTCACAGAATACATGGCAGGGTTGGTAGAAACATTCATAGCAGAAGATACAATATCTGCATTTTCAATTGATGCACATTCTCCACTGTTGTCTGCACCAACAAGGATGGTATTAGTTGCGCTTGAAGTAAGGTCAACACCCGCAGCAGCGAAATCTACTGTTGAAGTAACATCACCATCTGCAGCTGCATCAATATCACTATCGGTAACTCTTAAATTATCTGAAGTACCTGTTATAACAAAATCCCAATCATTACCACTCGCAACATTACCCGCTTCCCCTGCGACCAGTTCGTTAACCGTTGTTAATATCGAAGTAAAATTACCATTTATGGTTGAGCCGGTATCCACACAATTTGCAAAATCCAGAGAGAGTTGATCGCCCATCGATATTGGATTGGTACCAGCTAAGGTAATGGTTGAGGATCCACCGACATTCTCACATGCCACACTAAATGGATTAGAAGCTAATACTTGATTGTTGAATAAAATTGCATCACTACCAGCATTAGCAAAAATCAGAATAGTTTGAATAGCACCTTTAACTTCACTCACTACTGCCTCGGCATTCGCTGCAGTAATCGCTACAGTATTGGCGGGAAGAACACAGGTTGCAGGATCTTTAAAGCTGCCGCCGAGAGTCGATCCTCCATCACTTCCGCCACCGCCACCACTTCCGCATGAAAATAGAACGGTTGATAGAATAATTCCAGTGGTTACTTTTTTAAAAGATTGCATTTACCCCTCCTAAACTTATCTTTTTTAAATTTCTTTTTATTTATTTCATCGCAATCATTTATTAGCGATGATCTTACATAAGCAATACTTACTTTACGTTCTGCTCATGTGTACTTGCCCATCATAACTCTAAAACTTCCTACTATTCACACATAGTTTATATGGAATATATAATGCTGCCAGCAAGCATGAAGATATTAAGATATTTGTAAGCAAATCACTCAATTACAGCAAAGCTATTTTTTTAAATACCTGTTGTAATTTCATATTCGTCAATAGTGAATGATAAAAAAATAAGTTGTGGTGCTAATGCATGGCAGTACGAGATTAGTTACTTTTTATTTTTTTAGGAATTAATCAGTACGATATGATTGATGCACATAATTAAAAAATTCTGATATTACTTCACCAACATTATCCCTAGAGCTTAAAACCAGATTAGTACTTGCTCTAGTTATGTTTTGGTTATGTTTTGGTTATG
>CAZFEP010000013.1:12536-28470 GCA_964517365.1 uncultured Thiotrichales bacterium
CTTAAAACCAGATTAGTACTTGCTCTAGTTATGTTTTGGTTATGTTTTGGTTATGGTTTAGTTATGTCTTAATTCAAACTCGAGATTAACTGGTCAAGTGGTGTCGGCGCCTCTAATTTACCCACAATCGTTTCGTTAAGCGAAACTTCACCTGCTTGGATATGTGGCCACAACTCTTCCAGAAACCGCAACACAATCAACATACCTTGTCTTTCTTGCTCATCCTCTTCACCAAGATTTGCCACTTGTGAATGCAACGAACTTATATGCTTTAAAAATTCACTCGCTTGTTCTTGTAATGTTAAATCCTGAAATTCTTGTTTGAAATCGACATGTATCTCATGATCATCTGAATTTTCAAAAGAAATGATTTTAAATTTTAGCGGTCCTTCCATTCCAATATCTTCCCAATTAATTTATTTAGGTGCAGCATACACCTGAGTCCAATATCTATTTACGTTTGCGATTCCCGTCTGAGTATAGGCTGCAGACATCATATTGCTACAGTGACCGGGACTACTCAACCACGCATCGATCACCTGACCTATACTTTTTTGATTATGTGCAATATTTTCAGCCACCGCACGCCATACATAATTTGCTTTATGCATACGCTCTACCAGAGTGTCGCCATTTGAACTGACATGCTCCAAGAATTGGTGCTTAAACATGTCATTAGAATGCTTATAAGCCGCTTGATTTAAATTATGATTCAAACTTAATGGTTGTGCAGCAGGAAAAAATACTTCTCCGCACCTTCTGCCTTTAGATCGAACTATGTTCACTTGCTTTAAGAACTGATGATGGAAGTCTGGATCTTTTATAGTGTCTATTTGAGTTTTTATTTGTGTGTTTATATTTTTATCTGCCGACGATACTGACGAACCACAACTAACAGCAAATAGCAATACAGTAGCTACTAGTAAAATATACTTAGTCATTGGACTTAAACACTAGATAGTATATAAATCGATTAAAATATTTTTTAGGACTTCAGCATCTTTAATACTTAAACCATGCAGGCTTTTTATTTCATAAATTTTACTTCTACCTCGTAGCGCAAAAACTTCATTCATATCTTGACTATGGCTTGGCACAATAAAATCTTGGAGATGATCTTCAGTTTCTTTGCGCACGATTGAATAATAACGCGCTTGAGGATGCTCTTGAACATTAAGCCAAGCAATTAAATTATCGGAACGACCAGGGCTCAAATCAAAAAACAAACCTTGTGAACGATAAATTTTTTCTACACCTGGAATACTATCAACCCAAACCAATAAGTTCTCGGAAACAGTTTGAGCCAATGCCGCATTTTTTGTGCCTAGGTGCGGGCTGGCAATCGTGACTAAAGCATTAATATTTTGCTGTGGATTTTGCACCATATATAAACGTGCAACAATGCCGCCTGCTGAGTGGCCCACCAATATAATTTGTTCATCTACATGCCTATGTTGAACAAATTTTATATATCTATCCAAACGCTTGGCTTGCTTATCTATAGATTGCTCACTAGGTAGCTCTACACTATAGGTGCGTCGAACATGTGTGGTTTCTTTTTTTGTGGGTTGTACGCTATCAGCATGAATGGTGAGCACCCCAGCATCATACCAACCTACTGAATCTAATTGATTCACCACACCTGAGCGATGCCATTCCTGACTCGAACCTAGGTAACCATGCAGTAATAAAACGGTGTCTGCATAACTACAAACAGGTGATAAAAGTAGCGCTATGTAAACAATATTGCGAATAAATTTTATAAACTGTTTCATATACAACTAAATCTAATTAATTCTTATAGTAGTTGGAGTAATACAAACTAAGCTAGTTCCGGATTAACAGTGAACATAATGTACCTATGCCCATAAAAAAACCGACCTGATGTTGCCATCAAGGCCGGTTTAGAAACATTTTATTGTTTGTAGCTTCTTACAAATATATTTTGCAACTCACTTAAAATAGTTTAGTTGCAATTAAAAACGTAACTGACAAAAATACTGTAAAACCAGCAGTTTCAATCCATAGTGTAGCGACATTGTTGTCGACCTTTTCTAGAAAGTTTTCCATAACTTATACCTCGTTAATTAAATTGTTTAAATTTTGAATGAGGGTATCTTACCAGTATATTAGTATTTTATAATATATCTATATAGATAGAATCTTAATGATTGTCTAAATTACTGATTAATATAATATTATTATTTCATCTAATGATGAACGGTATATTCTCTAAGATACATACATAGGTAGTGCTTTATTCAATCGTAGCCACCCTCTCACAAAGCGATAGACCCACCAAACAACTGTAATACCCAGCATAGGGTAACCAATAGGCATTCCAATAATGGTAAAAATTAGAATACCCGCCAAAGTTGACCAAAATAAGCCCCACCAAAACGTTTTAATTTGCCAACGAAAATGGCTTTCTAAAATTGAACCTTTAACATCACTTCTTTTGAAGTAATTAATAACTACACCGATAAGGGGGGTAAAGCCAACAAAAGCGATGGCTTGTAACAAGTAAACTAACGTCGTGATGTCTTTAAGGTTTTCATAGTTATGAATACCCGTACTAAGAATTTGCGAATGTTCTACTTGTGTATCATTCTCTGACACATCTAACTCCTATATTTAATATTAATCATTTAATGCCCCCTGAACTTGCTTACGCAGTTGAGGAAGGGTCTTACTTTCAAACCAGTTATTTTTTTTAAGCCATAATGTATTTCTTGGTGACGGATGTGGCAAAGGAAAATATTTTGGCGAAAATTTTTTCCAATTTGAAACAGTCTCTGTAACAGTAATTCCGCCACCATAATGCATAAAATCACGTAAGTAATACTTCTGTGCATACTGACCAATCAACAATGTAAGGGTTACATTTGGCAAACAGGCCATCAATTTTTTATGCCATAACTCAGCACATTCTTTTCTAGGTGGCAAATCACCCGAATTACCTTTCCCCGGATAACAAAATCCCATTGGAATGATTGCAATCCTAGCGGGATTATAAAATATTTCGTCATCAACATTCATCCATTCACGCAATCTCTTACCACTTGGATCATCCCAAGGGATTCCACTGGCATGAACCTTAGTCCCTGGTGCTTGACCAATAATGAGAATTTTTGAGCTATGTTTAGCACGTACAACAGGATTTGGACCCAAAGGCAGTTCAGCCTCACATGCACGACAGGCTCTTACCTCTTTCAATAACTTATCCAGCTTTGTAGTGGTAGTCATTGAACTGTTTCAGTCTATTAACGGCCTATCTCTGGCCTATTTAACGGTCTTTCTTTAAGCGTGTGCGTTTAGGGCGAATACTATACTCATTAATGACTTGAACAATCTTTGAATAGGGGAACTCATCAATGCTGATATATTTCTTTTCTGCTGCCGTGATCACTGCATCAATATCATTAACTTTATCTTTAACATTATCCTTAACGTTCTGTGCTTCATCATCAATAAGTTGATATTGCAAACCCAGAAGCCCACCATTTTGTATTTTAATTTCTTGTGCATGCCCTAGTGTTTTTACATCCATGCGTTGCAATACAAATCGTGCATTTTCATGCAGACGGTTAATTATCGAGGTACAACGGTCAAGACTAGATTTTGAAGTACAAGCAACACCTTCGCGATCTGCTAAGTTAAAACGCTGGGATATATTGCAATTACAGACACGAGAGTTGATAGCCTTTTCAAACACACAACGGTTAGGATTTATATTAGTATAGGTTTGCTTGTAGTGTTTTTCATCCATTACAAATGCACTATCAATATAATTTACGCTAGCTTTAGATCTAAAATGACTATTTTTCCCATTCGCGCATAATTGGAGCATCACGTGTGGTACTAAGACGTTGTTCTGCTTCAAATTCATCTTCAGCAAAGATCATTTTCAAGGTTATGCGGTTATCTTTATCAAAATCTAAACGCTTTTCACGAATACGTTTCTTTGCCTGCTTGAACTCATCATATTTTTCCAGACATTCAAGATCTTTAATTGCACCCGTTGAGCCTGAAGTGATTTTATATATAAAGTACGGCATGATTTAACTATCTACTATATTTGTCTAATTTAAAATTTATGGAAAAAGAAACTACTTACATCGACGTTACATCTGTAAATGACCTACCCATTGGGAGAACAAAACGCTTCACAACGGATGTGGGAGACATCTTACTGGCCAATGTTGATGGCAAAATATATGCCGTTGATGATATGTGCACACATGAAGACTCCTCATTATCTTTGGGCTGCCTCAAAGGCGAGTTAGTATACTGCACTCTTCATGGCAGCCGCTTCAATGTTCGCACGGGCGAACCTATGGAAGAACCCGCAACCGAAGCGCTGCAACGCTATTCAGTACGTATTCAAAACAATCGGATTGAAGTATCTCTCTCGCCAATAAAATAAATATTTAGTTAAGTACACTATTGGGGCGTTATTGATCAATTTCAAGCTTAACCATATATATTTAACCTTTATTAGCCACATAATTTTACGTTAAGCTGCTGTTTTTTAAGGCACTAAACTGTTTTTATAGAGTCTTATATATAGCTTGAATTAGTAAAGGTTAAAAATGGAAGAATATTCAACTCTGATACAGACCATCGCGCTCACAATGGGCGTAGCCTGGGCGAGTGGTATCAATCTATACGGCACCTTGCTTGCATTAGGAATAATGTCCAACACAGGTTATGTAGACCTACCGGTTGATTTACAAGTTGTCGGTGACCCGCTGGTGATTGCAGCCGCTGCATTAATGTATGGTGTAGAATTTTTCGCAGACAAAATTCCTGGCGTAGATACCGGCTGGGACACCTTGCATACTTTTGTTCGTATCCCTGCAGGCGCATTACTTGCAGCAGGCGCTATTGGCGACGTTACACCAGCAGCAGAAATGGCAGCTGCATTGGTAGGAGGTAGTCTGGCAGCTGGAACCCATTTCACCAAAGCAGGTAGTCGTGTGATGATTAACTCATCTCCAGAGCCAGTCTCTAATTGGGCTGCCTCCATTACAGAAGACATCGCAGTTTTTACAGGGTTATGGGCTGCAGTTGCACACCCCTACGTTTTTGTAGGTTTACTAATCGCGTTTATTATTTTAATGATTTGGTTATTACCAAAATTATGGCGTGGTATTAAAAGAATATTACGATTTTTCATCAACCTATTTGGCAAAAATTCAGACGATACATCAGACACCAATTTGCCTGTTAGCAAATAGACAGGCATGCATATCATGGTGTTTTGATCGTCCCAGGATTGTCCTACACATCAGAGCTATAAGCCTTCTACACCTAGATATATCTAGTTACAGTAAGACTTAGCTAGACTTACTATAACTAGATATAGCTAGTTGCTTTTAATCCTTGGCCACTCTATGTTGCCTCTACATAAAAACTAATTAGTTACCTACACGTATTTATCAAATGAGCAATTGGATTAAAGGAAAAATAGTTGAGAATAAGCATTGGACAGATTCGCTTTACTCGCTAAGCGTTGAAGCCAAAATAGATCCATTTATAGCAGGCCAATATGGGCGTCTTGGTTTAGAAATTGACGATCAAATTGTTGGCCGACCCTACTCTTTTGTTAATGCACCACATGAACCCTTACTTGAGTTTTACTCAATTAAGGTATCCGAGGGCCCCCTTTCCCCAAAACTGGCAGAATTAGAAGAAGGTGATTCCATATTTATAGATAAGCGCGTGAATGGATTTTTCACCTTAAATGAAGTTCCTGCAGGGCGTGACATGTGGATGTTAGCTACTGGTACTGCACTAGGCCCTTTTTTATCAATTTTAAATTCTAAAGAAGTCTGGGAGCGTTTTGAAAATATCGTGTTAGTGCATGCAGTAAGATTTAAAAACGAACTCACTTATCAAGAAACTGCGACTCAGTTAAAAGATACGTTTAAAGATCGATTTCAAATGATCCCATTTGTAAGTCGTGAAGAAACCAATTTTGCATTGTCTGGCCGCATACCTGCAGCGATTACAAATGGCCAACTAGAAGAGAGGGCCAATCTGGTATTCACACCAGATAAGTCACAAGTAATGATGTGTGGCAATCCTGATATGTTAGTTGACACTCGTGATGCATTAAAAGAAAAAGGGCTTAAGAAAAATTTACGCCGCAGCCCAGGACAGATAACAACAGAATCATATTGGTAATCATATAGCTAGCCACCTTTACTCAAATACTTTGGATAGCGCCTCCAACTAAAAATATAATTGAACAGCATTGCTACTACAAGAATAACCAAGGTATCAATGAATATTGGTGCAAACACATACCCATAACCCAACACATGCACTGATGGCCCACCAATTACCGCAAACAATGTAGTCGCACCCGCGGGTGGGTGGAGACAACGAGCTAAGTACATGAGCGTAATAGAAATTCCCACGCTTGCAGCTGCAGCGACTAATTCAGTACCTATATATTTGGCACAACTCACGCCAACAAATGCAGCGAGTAAATGACCTGCTAATACATTCCATGGTTGTGTTAATGGACTATGTGGTGCAGCAAAAAGCAAAACAGCGGATGAACCCATAGACGCGACAACAAAAAGTGTAGTTATATCATCCAAGATTAACAATCTACTGACCAAGTAAACTCCTGCGATCCCACAAAAGCCGCCAAGCCCTGAGATAATTCCCTCTTTTATATCAATTTTCTGCACTGCAATTCCAAGAAACATCAAAAACTTATTAATATTCATACATGTTGCAAAACAATATTTAAGTTATGAGAATTAAAATACTGCTCTTAGTGTAATCTTATAGAACGATATATACAGAAATTATGTCAATATTAAAAACAGATTTATATTTGGTAGAAAAATTATTTAGCCACCTCTAAGTGCCATATAACTTTTTTTCTTGCTCAATGAATACTTCTGCCAAAAAGCTATATGCCTCTGCCCATGCATCAACAATACTCTTCTCAAGCGCATCACCCAAAACATCCTGCATAGCTGATAATAATAAATGCCCTACAACAGGATAATGCTCAGGCAATACATGTGCACCAACATGTTTTTTGGCTATGATGGCTATTGTAGGTGCTAGCTCCTCAATTTCATCTATGTTCTGTGCATAAGCTAACACAGCTCCTGCAAGACGTTCCGCTTGACCCTTTCTTGTGCTTGCAAATAATGCCTTAAGATCCGGTTGCTCCTGCTCCATTCGCTCATACATTCTTGTGGTGATCTCTACCCCATATTCTTGCAATGCTGGGGCAGTCGCTTTAACAATTTCTTTTGTGTTATTACTTAGCATAGTATTATCCTATAACATCTATATCATATAGATGTTATAGTACCGCCAAGATAGAGTTATTACCAATTTTTTTTCTAATGATCAAAGAACACTATGCGTCTGACACAATTCACTGATTACTCTTTACGTGTGCTAATTTACCTGGCACTTCAACCAGGAAAACGTACCACTATCGATCAACTCACCAGTGCTTATGGTGTTTCAAGGCACCATATACGCTCCGTGGTCCATCATCTTGCTAAGCTAGGCTATATTGATTCTACCCAGGGTAAAGGTGGAGGCATGGTATTAGCATTCAAGCCTGAAGAGGTTTCTCTAAGAGAGATTGTAGAAAATACCGAAAATGATTTTTATGTAGTGGATTGCTTCAAACCTGATAGCAACAACTGTCCTATTGAACCAATATGTGTTTTGAAACAAGCATTATCAAATGCTTCTAATCATTTTTTAGAAACACTTGAAAAGTATACCATTGCAGATTTGATCAACAATAAAAAGAAACCGTTGAGTGAATTGTTAAATATCTGTTAATACAATCTCACACATCTACTTTTTAATTAACAGAAAATTTACAACGCACTTAATCTACTGAGTAAATTTAAAAATAAATATTTTATTTAATTATATTATCTAATATTGGCTGTAGGAGACCAATAGCTATCATTTATGAGGCCCAATAAACTGCTGGATATCTTGCAGAGTTTGTGTAGTAGCGTCCTGCCCGCCAATAAATGGTTTCATTATTTTAACATGACCTGTTTCGTCATACAGTCGTAAGGTTACATCGCCATTTTTCTGAGTAATTTTATCGGCTAATGAAATACTATTCTCTGGCACTACGATCCCATCATTTCTTCCATGCAATAATAAAAATGGCACTTCATTACCTTCTATATAATGTATTGGCTGACTTGATGAACGAATCTTTTCAGGAAAAATAATTTTAAGCTTGTTAGATCTGAGCGGTAAAAAGTTATATGGCCCAGCCAAACCAATAAAGCCTGATATATATTCACTATTTACTCCAGCATTTTTTAGATACTCTTCATTACTTGCTAACAAACCTGCTATTTGTGCGCCTGCAGAATGGCCCATTAAATACACTCTTTCAATAGACTCCATTTTCTTATTGTTTTGCAACCAAGCCACAGCCAATGCAGCATCTTCAACAAAAGATGGATATGTTACTTCAGGATAAATACGATAATCCGGAATCACGACTTTATAACCTAGTTGTGTCAAACGCGAAGCAACAAATTTATATTTTTCTTTGCTGCCAGAATCCCATGAACCTCCATAAAAAAATATGACCAGTACTTTATTCTCATCTTGCTGGCTGCTAACTTCTTTTGGAGTATAGATATCTAACTTCTGGCGATTTTCTTCCCCATAAGCTACATCAGAATTTTTTTCATAGTGACCACTTGGACTTGTTAAATTGACTAGCGATAGCGGACTACATGCTGATAAGAATATTATTTGAAAAATAACTACTAAAAATATATTAAATCTCATATTAAAAAATGCCTTCTAGCAATGAGGTGTTAGAATTTTAGAATTGATACATAGCTTGCCATGCAAAGAATTATAGTAACTAATGTCTTAAGCAAAATGCTTTTAGCTAGTGAGACTCTAGGTCAAACACTCACTATAAGACTCTATAGCTAGTACAACGTTTTAAAATACTTCAATAATAAGCATGATTTTGATTCACAACAAATGTAACTAATCTCAGTAGACACTTTGTATAGTGCTTTGCATGCGTGGGAACTCATACAGCGCAACGCTTGAATCATACTGCTATAAACACCAAGAATTAATTACAAATATTAAAAATGGTATGCGAAAAGATTAGAGTACTTAGTACAACTAAACAGTTGATTGTATAGTTGAAAATTTTTTTGGACTAGTACAAGAAATAACAGACATAAAAAAGCCCCACGCTAGGTGAGGCTTTTCAAAATATTGTAAGACGAATATTATTTATTAGCTTTACGGCGTGTCCAACCTAATCCCAACAAACCAAGACCTAATAGGGCCGTAGTAGCAGGTTCTGGAACAGTAACTGTTGAGGTTGAAACACCTGTGAGGTTACCTGCATCAATATTGGTACCAAAAACATTTGTGAAAGATGCTATATAATTGACTACTCCGCCAGCATTGGTCAGACCTGGAATCAAACCAATTAAGCCAACCGTGGTACCGAAGAAACCTGAACCAGTGCTAGTACCAAATAGATCATTACCAAGAGGCCCAGTCAGAAGAGGGTTTAAATTATTGTATGTATTTCCAAATGAGGAAAACAATACATTAGATGCCACATTGGTGTCTGCATTGTAATCAAAGCCACCAGTTGTAGAACCACCTGAGAAAGTCCAGGTTACTGGTATAGCATACGCGCTGCTACTAATACAAAGTATCAATAATAGAAGTGTAAGTTTAGTTTTCATTTTGTAATTCCTTTTTATCCCTTTTTCAAAATATTTAAATCCATTAAATAGATTAAATAGATTAATTATCTATATATGTACGGAAAGTGTACCAATAAACCACTGCCAGATCAATAATAGCTCGATAAAACAGAACCTTAGTTGGTGGCGCATAAGAGATATTTTTTTAAATGCCTGTTTTTTATGAAGAAATTTGGCTGGGCGTTATGTTACAGAAGTTTGATATCTCTGCTAGATTTACGAAAACTCCTTGAGAATGATGGATCAAGCCTTTATCAATAAGAATAATTGAAATCTGATGAATCTTTGGGACTGAATCTTAGAGCTGATGGTTGCACAATATTGTGGCAACTTATGCATCCATATAACTCTCATAGGACGCTGACGAGGTTCTGTAAATTCACCTTTTGATTCCACTTGATGCCACTTGATGCCTGGACACCATCACACATCTGCTCACCAATCCATGCTTTCGATATGTCTGCGCAGTTGCCCTGCGGTTTTAAATTTTTTCAAAATTAAATTCCATTTCAACCCACAACAAATATATTTAATCGCATCGGGGTGTTTAGCATAGTGTTTTGAGCCCCCTAATGACTCATGAAAGACTTGGATCAAGGTAATAATGTCGAATCTTCGGCTTTCACGTTTTGATTCTTTTGCTGAAAATAGGTCTACTAATTTAAGATCAAATTCCAAGCCGAATTTATTAACAATGATGTTATCGGAATGCAGGTCACCATGATATTCATTCAAGCCATGAATGCATTCTATTCCTTTTGTTAGTGCATACAGTAGATGCAAAGCTTGAAATGGCGTTAAGCGCTTACCCGGCAATGACTTAATAAACTCTGAAAGTAATTGCCCCTCAACATACTCAGATATCAATACTGTTACAGGTGTTCTTTTGAATACAAAGCTCTCTTTAGTGTGATATTGAATGAGTATTTCACACTGCCTAAGCTTATGTAGCTTTTGTGCGTTAAATTTAACTGCACGATCTTTCTCATTGCGATTCGGGTAAAATAATTTTGCAGCTCGCTCAATCCCCGTACTAATTTCTCGAATCTTGTATACCTCACCCTCAAACCCTCCGCCTAACTTTGAAAGGACTTCATATTTTTTTGCGATAACACGCCCAGCAGGTAAATTAAATTCAGTAAATTTTGGTTTTATTGATTGATACATTACTAATGTTTCTTATTATAATTTGGGTTGGCCAGCCAGAGGATTAACCCGGACAAATAACCCAGAAAATTTGCTTAGTAAATTCGCTCAGGAAGTTTGGTTCGTTTAGCGAATTAATTTAGGGTAATCAAAGCTTATGAGCTTACCTGAATGTTCTGAAATCTCTTGCCAACTACCTACATCAAATTCTATTTGAGCCATCGAGCAAGTCGGCATGTTATCAATACTGACATTACCAAGATAATTAACTAATTCCGTAAAACCAGGATTATGGCCTACTAGCATAATACTACCAAGCTGATCATTTACCTGGTGTATAAGGTTCATTAGCACATCAAGAGTTGCCTCATATATGTCAATATTAGGGCTTATCTGCTCAACAATAAATCCATTTTTTTGTGCGATGATTTGAGCGGTTGTAATCGCTCTTAGTGCAGGGCTAGAAATAATAGCATCGAGTTTGCATTTTTTATCTGCGAAACGCTGCCCCATGACTGGTGCTACTTTCAAGCCTCTATTATTTAAAGGCCGATGAAAATCCTCTAGATCATTATTATTCCAACTTGATTTAGCATGGCGTAACAGGGTTAACACTCGTGACATTATTGGTATATCTCTAGTGCTGCTTCAAGCGAATAAAATAGCAACGAAAAACAAATATAAGCCAAATAAATAATACACAAGATAATCCCAGCATGGATGCATAATCCCTGAATTTAGCATGCTTATGGAAACTCTTAACATATATTGTATTATTATCTATGAACTTGCCTTGTAATGAGATTTTCTCTCCACTTTTAGCTTCAATATTCTTCAATATTATAAGTTCTCCAAACGATGTCTTTAGCCTAGAAATTCCTTCTTCTCTTATATACGTATTTCTATCAATTTCTATTTCTTTACCAGCTCTATTTTCTAATTTTTTTAAGGTAGATATGTAATGATTATCTGCAGAATAAATAGACTGTATAAACACTAGTGGAAGCGATAACCAAATCAATATAAGTAGCGAACTAAGGCTTATTGTTAACTGTGTAAGCTTAAATTCTTCGCAGTTGGGTTGAATTGTTTTTCTTAAATTGATAATAAAATACAGTGCTCCTGCTGCACTCAATAAATATGTACCCAAACTTTCTGGCCAAAATATATCAAATCTAAACAATCTCCAGTCAAATGGAGCAAATAACTGAACACCGTTAGCCCATTTAATTTGTACAGCATCTAACAATAGATGTAGCAGACAACCCACAATAAGAATTATAAATACTTTGCTTCGTTGTTTTGCCAACATAGCGAGCGCAGCGCAGAGAAAAATACATAACAAAAATGAAGATTGAGCTATGCAGTACGCACGTAAATCATAGAGGTCTATTGATAATGGAAGTGTTTTTACGATACGTTGCACGATCCAGGGAAGGTCCGGAATAATGCAGGCCAAATAAATCCACTTGAAGTCTGAATGCGCTATAACCGCTCGGGTGAATAAACCATTTATCGCAAAATGCGCAATCGTATTTGGCATATATCAAAAAAACTACTGAACAGTATGCGACATACCAAGTAAACCAGATTTTAGTTTTTTATCTGCTGGCATATCTCCCAGCCAAATAGCAAATAATGCGTTTGAAAATGCTTTACTTTCGATTACACCCAATTCTGTATCATTTTTAGATACACGCATTGTATTGTGTGGCACAAAAGCAAATTCAAACACATCACCTTTAGTTATAGGTTGAGATAGCCAAGCCAAAAAGACCTCTATTTCCGTTTCTATTGGCGCAGTATTGCCATGGGTAGATTTATTAAATCCATCACGCACAGCCTTGACCATCTTTTCCGCAGTAATTTTAGATGAAGTTATATTAAGCCTCATGCATGAAGCTTGTGACATTTGCAAAAATTTAGCAGCATCAGCCTGTTTTTCTTGTACATATAGCGATGCAACATAAAGCTTTAGAAATAATTTCTTTCGTGTACCCAAGCCATTCAGTTGCAACTCTTGACCTGCACAGGTGGCAGATTGAGAAACAACAAGCTTTCCTTGCTCTTCAGCTAGCGCACTTGTAGAGCACATCAAAAAACTTGAGACAACTGTAAATACCAAAAATAAGAATGTATTACGTAACATGATAGACGCCCACCAGCTTGAAAATAACTAACTTGTTCGAGAAACAATTATCCTAGCATGAAAGACTAAGAAGCCTATGGATATAGGAATTAGCTTTGACGCGCTTTTTTACCTAAATACCCACCATGATGCCGCTTCCCAAAGTCTTCGGGAGAGAAGCTTTTTAGCTCCATCAATAACAACGCTAAAGCATCACTTATAGCAAGCATTGCAGCCATGCTTGAAGTTGGCGTCAATTCAAATGGGCACGCCTCTTTGATAGAACCCATATCCAATACCACATCACTTAATGCGCGTAATTCAGAATCTGGATGTGAGGTTATACCAATAACAGTATGCAAACCTAGCTCGCGTCCGCCCGCCAATACATCTAAAACCTCTTTGGTTTTTCCACTGGTAGAAAAGGCCACAATGGCATCGTTCTCTTCTATGATGCCTAAATCGCCATGCGCCGCTTCACCAGGATGAACAAATGATGCGGGCGTTCCCGTTGAACACAACGTTGCTGAAAACTTATGTGCGATGTGTCCTGCCTTCCCCATCCCAGTGGTGAGCACCTTGCCTTTACAAGCGTGTAATAATGTTACCGCACGTTCATATTCATCATTGACTGGAATAGCGGAAATCGCCTGAGCTTCTTGTAAAAATATTTCTGTAACGCGTTTTTTAATATCCATTAATTTTCACTATTTTGTAGTAGTGTTAAACCTTTTAACTATTATGACATTCATTTGCCTAAACAGGTTGGCCATATGCTTCCCGCAAACCTGCAGATATAAAAAAATGTACCACTTAAAGCAAGTATTACTAAGCCGATCGACTCAAACTGCAAATTTACAACTAACCCAGTAATATCACCATACCGCCTTTAAATAGCATAGTATGCAACGCATTTTGAATACTATGAGAAAAATTTTATGAGTCTTTATGTTTATTAAGTTCTTACTAGCGCTCGCACTCTTTTATATTGCCGCCATGATAGCTATTTATTTTGCTCAGGTACTATTTATCTATGCTCCACAGATGCCGAGCAGGGATTTGCTCGCAAGCCCCGCTGATATAGGTCTTGAATATGAGGACTTAACATTACAAACAATAGACAATGAAAAAATAAATGCATGGTACATTCCTACCCGAGGGTCTAAAACAAAACCTGCAAAAACTGTACTTTTCTTTCATGGTAATGCGGGCAACATTTCACATCGTTTAGAAACAATCAAAATATATAATGATCTTAACTTGAATTTTTTGATCATTGACTATCGTGGTTTTGGCCTAAGTACCGGTAAACCAAGTGAACAAGGCACCTATACCGATGCGAATGCAGCTTGGGAATACTTAATTGATGAAAAAAAACTACAACCACAAAACATAATAATTGCAGGGCGTTCTTTAGGTG
The DNA here is from genome assembly GCA_964517365.1 of uncultured Thiotrichales bacterium. GTDB lineage: Bacteria > Pseudomonadota > Gammaproteobacteria > UBA4575 > UBA4575 > JABDMD01. The sequence goes on from CAZFEP010000013.1 coordinate 27,004, forward strand.
GTGCGATTGCAGTGGAACTGGCAAAAGTGGTTCGTCCAGCAATGTTAATTATTGAGTCAACTTTCACCTCAATGGCCGAAGTGTCTGCAGAGCATTACCCTTTCATGCCCACTGGATTAATCGTACAACATAAATACGAAACTATAGAAAAATTAAAAGATATTCACTGCCCAATCGTCATTGCCCATAGCCAGAAAGATGAAGTCATTCCCTATGAGCATAGTCAACGCAACTATGTAGTGGCCAACAAACCTAAACAGTTTATAGAACTTCATGGTGGGCATGGCAGTGGCTTTTTACTATCAAAACAACTTTACATTAAAGGCTTGCAACGTGCTTTAGATGAAATGTTATAAATTTAGATTATAAAATTACTTTGCCACTACTGGATTAGAGATCTTGCCAATCCCTTCAATTTCACAATCGACCACATCACCCGGCATTAAATACTCGGGCGGATTGCGAACATAACCCACCCCACTTGGTGTTCCCGTTGCAATAATATCTCCCGCTTCAAGCATCATGCCTTGGGATAGCGTTTCGATCACACTGGCCACATCAAAAATTTGATATTTTGTATTGGAATCTTGCTTAATATCATTATTGACCCAACTTTTTAAATCTAAATTCTGCGGATCAGCTATTTCATCAGCGGTGACAATCCACGGGCCCATCGGACACGCACCGGTAAAACTTTTTCCTACAAAAAACTGTTTATGCCTTTTTTGTATATCGCGCGCTGAAATATCATTAATAATGCTGTAACCAAACACATGATCCATAGCCTTTTCTTTTGTTATGCCTTGGCCAGCTTTTCCAATAATAACGGCTAACTCAACTTCCCAATCCATTTTATTAGAAACTTCAAGATCCACTGGAATATTGGCATAAGGCCCGTTCATACTGGATGCGGCTTTAGTAAATACGATAGGGTACTTGGGGAGCTTAGGCGCCTCTAATGCCTTACCCGCAGTCTCTTCTACATGCTCAATATAATTCCACCCTAAACACATAATATTCTGTCTGGGTCGTGGCATAGGTGAGATAAGTTCTACGCTAGACAACGGCACCCATTCATTATTTGATGCTTGCGAAGCTATTTTATGCAATGCTTGTAAGGATTCTGCTCCAGCATCGATCAACTGTAGCGTGCTGGTAATGTCGCTTGGCCATTCCATACTCATTGCAGGGAAAAAGACGGAATGATCCTTTACTACCGCAAGATGAACTTGATTATGGTATTTACAAGTGGCGATACGCATATTTCAAAACTTTAAAAGTATTTAAATAGAATATTAATATGAATGTAGTTGTAATCACATCATTATAAATGAAACACGTGATTTAAGATTTTATATAAATTAATTTATAACCAGTAAACAGGGCAGTTCAAATGAAAAAAATAATACTAATATCTGCGATTATAGCCTTAATTATTAGTTTTTTTATCTTCGATTTACATCAATA
>CAZFEP010000014.1:0-27336 GCA_964517365.1 uncultured Thiotrichales bacterium
GGTGTAACCGATATCAGTGGACAGGTATTCGATTTACATATGGCGATCTTTTATATCTGCTGTGTCATTGGTGTTCTAGTGTTTGGTGCCATGGCTATTACGATATTCAGAGATCGTAAATCTAAAGGTGTAACACCCGCAAAGTTTCATGAAAGTACGGCTCTAGAATTTATTTGGACGGCACTTCCATTTGTAATTCTAATTGGAATTTCTATACCTGCAGCAAAAGTTCTCATCGCGATGGAGGATACAAGTGGTGCAGAAATGACCGTCAAGGTAACCGGTTATCAATGGATGTGGCGCTACGAGTACGTGGATAGTGATATTGATTTTTACAGTATATTAAAAACACCACGTGATGAAATTTATAATCGAACAGAGAAAAATGAGAATTACTTATTAGAAGTTGATAATGAGCTGGTTCTTCCAACCAATCGGAAAATTCGCATCTTACTTACCGCAAGTGATGTTTTGCATGCTTGGTGGGTTCCAGATTTAGCCTTGAAGAAAGATGCTATTCCAGGCTACATCAACCAAATGTGGACGGTGATTGATAAGCCAGGTATCTACCGTGGTCAATGTGCTGAGTTGTGCGGTCGTGACCATGGCTTCATGCCAATCGTAGTGCGCGCATTATCACCAGAAGATTATGAGCAATGGGTGTTAGACCAAGAAAGTAAAAGCATGGCAAGTTCTAGTAAGCCAACCGAAGAAAATTCCAACGAAGAAATACTCGTTGAGAAAAAAGTTGTAGCAGCAAGCGCTGCGCAATAAAGCTGACAAAATTAATTTATAGCTTACAAAATTAATAGGTCTAGATAATTAATTGTTGTAAGTAGCAAAGATTTTATATTTAGGGAGTTTTAGTTATGTCTACCACGACAGCAGATGATCATCACGAAGAACATCATCCATCAGGAATGATGCGCTGGATTACCACAACCAATCATAAAGATATTGGTACGTTATATTTGTGGTTCTCTTTCATCATGTTCTTTATTGGTGGAATTATGGCACTGATCATTCGTACCGAGCTATTTCAGCCAGGCATGCAGTTTGTAGACCCACAATTCTTTAACTCCATGACAACCATGCACGCCATAATTATGATTTTTGGTGTGGTCATGCCGGCATTCACAGGTTTAGCGAACTGGCTCATTCCAATCATGATCGGTGGCACGGATATGGCGTTGCCGCGAATGAATAATTGGAGCTTTTGGATTCTTCCTTTTGCGTTCGCAATGATGCTTTCGACTTTATTTATGGACGGTGGTGGTCCTGCTGGTGGTTGGACGTTGTACCCACCTCTATCATTACAAACCGGTGATGCGCTTCCATTTGTAATATTTGCAATTCACTTCATGGGCATGTCATCCATCATGGGTGCGATTAACGTAGTGGCTACGATTCTCAATATGCGGGCGCCCGGTATGACCTTGATGCGCATGCCGTTGTTCGTCTGGACGTGGTTGATTACTGCTTATTTGTTGATTGCAGTTATGCCTGTGTTGGCTGGTGGCGTAACGATGCTGTTAACGGACAAGTTCTTTGAAACGAGCTTTTTCAATGCAGCAGGCGGCGGCGACCCTGTATTGTTCCAGCATATTTTCTGGTTCTTTGGTCATCCAGAAGTGTATATTTTGATTCTTCCATCGTTTGGTGTGGTATCAAGTATCATTCCTACTTTTGCACGTAAGCCATTATTTGGTTATTCATCAATGGTGTACGCAACTGCTTCCATTGCGTTCTTGTCATTTATTGTATGGGCGCATCATATGTTTACGGTCGGTATGCCACTGGCAGGTGAACTGTTCTTTATGTTTGCAACCATGCTGATTGCGGTGCCCACGGGCGTGAAAGTGTTTAACTGGATTTGTACAATGTGGCGTGGTGCGATGACATTTGAAACCCCGATGTTGTTCTCAATCGCCTTTATTATCTTATTTACCATTGGTGGATTCTCGGGGTTAATGTTGGCTATAACACCTGCAGACTTCCAGTATCATGATACTTATTTTGTGGTCGCCCACTTTCATTACGTACTAGTGCCGGGCTCTATTTTTGCAATTATTGCTGCAGTGTATTACTGGCTACCTAAGTGGACAGGGCACATGTACAGCGAGTTTTGGGGCAAGACACACTTCTGGTTATCAACCATATTTGTGAATATCACATTTTTCCCAATGCACTTTGTAGGTTTGGCAGGTATGCCTCGTCGTATTCCAGATTACGCATTACAGTTTTCTGATTACAATCAAATCGCTACTGTTGGTGCATTTGGTTTTGGTTTTGCACAACTTATCTTCTTAGGGCTTGTAATTGCCACTATTCGTGGTGGTGCTAAGGCAACAGACCGTGTTTGGGAAGGTGCAGAAGGATTAGAGTGGACCTTAACTTCTCCACCTCCGTATCACAGCTTTACAACACCACCTAACGTTGAAGCCGAGCTTGGGATAGCGGCTCAGAAGTAAGCCAGCGAAAGCATAAATGGACCAACAAAAAAAATCTGCAGTGCGTACCGCGGTCATTATGGGCTGCGTTGCATTGTTTATATATGTTGGATTTTATTTTTTAATGGCAAGTAGATAGGTTGATAGCTTAACCAATACATTTTTATGAAGTCATCTTCTAATATTAGTGCCATCAAACTCTGTGTTTTTGCAGTGGGTATGTTTGGTTTTGGTTACGCGCTGGTTCCTTTGTATGACATGTTATGTGATATCACAGGGCTTAATGGAAAATCGGAAAATGTAACTCAACAGCAACAAGCAAACTTTGAAGTGGATGAGTCACGCACCATTACCGTTGAGTTTATTACTACTCTAAATGAGAGTATGTCTTGGGATTTTGAACCTGCAACGACCAAAATACAGGTGAATCCGGGCAAGCCGTATCAAACTAGCTTCTTTGTAAAAAATAAAACAAATCGTTCTATTGTTGGCCAAGCCATTCCAAGTGTTGCACCCTTTGCGGCGGCAAATCACTTTATTAAAACAGAATGTTTTTGTTTTAATGATCAATTATTAGAGGCAGGGCAATCTTTAGAAATGCCGGTGGTTTTTGTAATTAATCCAGCACTCCCCAAACACGTTAAAACGGTTACCCTTTCGTATACGTATTTTGATGTTAGTAAAACTGCTAGCACATCATTAAATAATTTCGATAAAACTTAAATATTAAATATATAGAGAAAACTCATGGCACAAGCAGAAAGTAACTATTACATACCTCATGGAAGTCATTGGCCGATTGTTGGGTCGATTGCAGTTTGTAGTCTTATGGTTGGGTTTTCCAATCTATTGAATGGCGAAATCTGGGGTAAACACCTCATGATCGTAGGCGTCGTTATTTTATTAATCATGTTATTTGGCTGGTTTGGTGCCGTCATTAAAGAGAGTGAAACAGGTGCTTATAACAACCAGGTAGATACCTCATTTCGTTGGGGCATGGCCTGGTTCATATTTTCGGAAGTAATGTTTTTTGCGGCCTTTTTTGGAGCACTATTTTATACCCGTGTTTATTCTTTACCCTGGTTAGGTGGTGAGGGAACCGGTGCTCCTACTAACAGTTATTTGTGGCCTGGCTTCGAAGCCATTTGGCCAATGACTGCCAATGGTCCGGGTGAGATTGGTGGCAGTTTTGAGACGATGGGTGCGTGGGGTTTGCCTGCAATCAATACTGCACTGTTATTAACAAGTGGTGTGACATTAACCTGGGCACATCATGCATTAAAAGCTAATCATCGCGGTCAACTGATTATCGGATTATTTCTAACTGTGCTTTTAGGGGCGATCTTTATGGTTGTCCAGAGTGTTGAGTATATTCACGCCTACAAAGATCTTGGTTTAACATTGGGGTCAGGAGTATATGGTTCAACTTTCTTTTTGCTAACAGGATTTCATGGCATGCACGTAACCATTGGTGCCATTATTCTATTTGTGATTCTGATACGTTGTATACGTGGCCACTTTAAGCCGGAACATCATTTCGGTTTCGAGGCAGCAGCTTGGTACTGGCACTTTGTCGACGTTGTTTGGTTAGGCTTATTTATTTTCGTTTATTGGGTATAGACCCTATAAACTTTCCAAAGTAAACAACCAATTTAAAAACGCCGCGTATGCGGCGTTTTTTTGTGAACATATACTTTATCCGCCGATACCATGTGGTTTGATATGGCCAGTGAAGTAGCCCAGCATCAAAAGTATAAATACCAAAACAGAGAAACCAATTCTGTAGGTTAATGCTTTTGCGGTTCGGTTTGTTTCACCTTTGTCCTTTACTAAAAAAAACATGGCAGAGGCAAGGCTGCCTAATGCAGCAAGAAAGACTAAAATAGCAATTATTTTTACAGACATGATAATAAGTATAGTTATGGTGAAATCATTGTGACAGAAAATAATCGTTGGCGAAAACCTTCATTATTTAATGTGCTGCTCACTATAGTGGTTGCTTCACTTTTAAGTGGTCTGGGCGTTTGGCAGTTACAGCGTGCGGAAGAAAAGAAACAAATGGAATTGGACAATGATCAACGCAAGCATACATCGCCTCTTAGGCTAGAGCTGCCTTTCAAGGTTGATGAGAGTATGCGTTTTAGGCCAATTCGAGCAGAGGGAAAATTCATTAATTCGAAACAGTTTGTATTGGACAATCAGATTTTGGAGCATCAAGTTGGCTACCACGTATTTACGCCATTGTTGCTAAAAGATGCTGAGACGGTTTTATTGGTTGATCGAGGCTGGTTGCCTTTGCAAGGTTCACGTGACCAACTTCCTGATGTAACAGTTGATGAAGCGATGCGAGAAGTTCTAGGCACAGTCTATGTACCCTACGGTCAAGCGTATAGCCTGGGCACGGTAGATAATGATGGCACAGAGTGGCCACGCTTAATCCAATATCTTGATTTTGAGCAGTTACAGTCTCGCTTGGGTATGCAGGTTTTGCCAATGACATTACGTATGGATGCCAAACAAAAAGATGTATTCAATGCGCAATGGCCATTAGTGGCAACCCGGTCATCCAAACAACTCAGCTATGAAGTACATATTGGTTATGCCGTTCAATGGTTTGCTTTGGCATTAACCGTTTTAGTGCTTCTCTTGGTACTGCATTCACCTTGGGTGAAATTCAAATCCTCTACATAATCCTTCATATAAAATAAATAGATAGTCTCATGGAAAAGAAAACGAAAAGTAGAAGTTATATGCTCGGCTTGTTTGGCGTATTTTTTGGGCCATTGTTTTTTGCTATGTGGCTATTCTATGTGCCCAATAGTTGGCTTAATTCATCAACCCAAAACCATGGTACGCTGATCATCCCTGCACAACCCCTTGAAGAATTTGAGCTGATTGCTTTAGATAATAATTCTTGGAGGCATGAAGAATTCATCGGTGTATGGACCTTGCTATACATTGGCGATGAAACATGTGATCTATATTGTGAGGCGAATTTATTTAAAATGCGCCAAGTGCGTTTAACATTAGGTCGTGATAGCGACCGTGTTCAACGTAAGTACTTGGGGGTGAAATCCACCCAAAATATCCAAAGTATTAATGAGATTTTTGCTAAATATCCTCGCATGCAAGCCGCATGGTTTGATCAAGCAGCAGTGAATAAGGCTTTACCACAATTCCAAGACTTTCCCCTTCACCAGGTTTACGTAATTGATCCTCTTGGTAATTTAATGATGTGGTACTCAAAAGAAGCCACCTCAAAAGGCATGAAAAAAGATCTTAAGAGATTACTGAAAGTTTCCAAGATTGGCTGAATCAGAAGCAATCATAATTACGTTTATAACCATGGCTAAAAAAACAGATATAACCCGTTCGTAATCCAAGTGTTATCAAGATAAAGCCCAAATATCATTCAAATTTCACTCAGACTATAACTAAACATGTTTAGAAAAATTGCTCTTATTTCTGTGTTACTAGCGCTTGTGGTCGTGGTGCTTGGTGCTTATGTTCGTTTGTCGCATGCTGGTTTGGGTTGCCCGGATTGGCCGGGTTGTTATGGACATCTGGTGGGTGTGCCTGAATCCATAACAGAAATCGATAATGCTAATGAAGCGTATCCACAACGTATGGTCGAATCGGATAAAGCATGGAAAGAAGTTATCCATCGATATTTTGCTGGTGTCTTGGGGCTATTAATTTTAGCGCTGGCAATAATAGGAATCAAAAACCGAGCTGATCCAAAGCAACCGGTTAAGTTGCCGATAGTATTAGTGTGCTTGGTAATTTTTCAGGCTTTATTAGGGATGTGGACCGTAACACTCTTGCTTAAACCTGCAATCGTTATGCTGCATCTACTGGGGGGATTAACAATAGTGGCACTGTTGTGGTTACTGGTATTAAGAAGTGCTAAACAAAGGGATTCGGCTCCATCAAGCAATAAAAAACTAACACTCGTATTATATTTTGGCTTGATGATATTAGTTGGACAAATAGCTTTGGGAGGCTGGACGAGCACTAACTACGCCGCATTAGCATGCCCGGATTTTCCTACTTGCCAGGGAGAGTGGTGGCCTGAGACTGATTTTAAAGAAGGTTTTGTTTTTTGGAGAGGCTTGGGCCAGAACTATGAATTTGGTGTGTTAGATAATCCTGCACGAACTGCTATTCATCTAAGCCATCGTTTGTTTGCAATCGTAGTGGCTGTCTTTTGGTTATTGTTATTGCTACGCATAATAAGCAATACTCATCTATCAGAAAAATTGCGTCAAATCGCACCGATAACGTTATTATTTTTATTAGCCCAAATTGCCTTGGGTGTTTCTAATGTGGTGATGAAACTACCGATAAGTGTGGCGGTTATGCACAATGGTGGAGCAGCATTGCTGCTGCTCAGTGTGATTACATTGATTTACTATTCACGTGTTGAATAGCGCAAAAGTAGCAGCGTACAAGCCTTTGCTATGCAGCGATCACAGCGGCTTTAAGTTTTTTTATTGCGTTATGTTCTAATTGACGAATTCTTTCTGCAGAAACTTGATATTGTTCTGCTAATTCATGCAGCGTTGTTTTTTTCTCAGCTAACCAACGCTTCGCTATGATGTCTTGGCTTCGTTCGTCTAATTCTTGTAAAGCCTCTTTTAATCGAGTGTTTTGATGTGCTTGCCAGTCTTGCTGCTCTACATGCAATTCAGGTGTGTCTGTATCATCACTTAAATATGCTGCAGGAGAATAGCTGGTGAAATCTTCTTCATCAGCGCTATCAGGAAGATCAAATCCCATATCAGGACTATTAAGACGTTTTTCCATCTCTAAGACATCTTTGGTTTTTACACCAAGTTGTTCAGCAACCTGTTCCACTTCAGCATGGTTTAACCAGGCAAGTCTTTTTTTCTGGCTACGTAAATTAAAAAATAATTTACGTTGAGCTTTTGTTGTTGCGATTTTAACGATGCGCCAATTTCGAAGCACATATTCATGTATCTCGGCTCGAACCCAATGCACAGCAAAAGAAACCAGACGTACACCTTTATCCGGGTCAAACTTTTTAACTGCCTTCATTAGTCCCACATTGCCTTCCTGGATGAGATCAGCAATGGGTAGCCCATAGCCATTGTATCCGCGCGCTACTTGTACTACGAAGCGAAGGTGATGGAGAATTAAGGTTCTCGCTGCATCGAGATCATTATTATCGTGCAGCTGAACTGCAAGGGCATGTTCTTGCTCGGCATCAAGCACAGGGATTTGATACGCAGACGCTATATAGCTATCTACATTGGCTGTAGATACGTTTAAGTGTGTTTGTGGGGGCATAATAGTGTTTGCCATATACTGTTACTTCCTCTCTTAAACATTAGTGAATTATTGGCCAATATGATCGCTCAATAATGTAATTTTAGCAGTCATCGTATTAGAGTGCTAATATGCCAAAGGGTTCAATCCTGAAGGTGATATTTGGTGGGTTTAGCTCGATTCAAGGCCGAAAGAGCCTATTTATAATAAGGTTATTTTTTCTACAAGCAGTCTTCTGCTGCTGAATTTCTGCGTGTTTCAATATTACCAATATTTGAAGATTTCACTGCATTTTCATTTACCCATTCACATTTGTTGTTACGTCGCTTCGAAAGCACGCTTTACCCGGTAACCTATTGTTTCAAAATACCAAGTCAGTATCTTAGTTGCCACACAGGCGTAGAGCGGATCTTGAATAGGAATTTGTTTAAAGCAATTCAAAGTAAATTTCAGAGAGATACTGCTGTCCCCTTTATCGGTCTATTTTTAGACTTTGTCTATTTCGAATATGCCCAAAGAAACATAGCTTTACAATTTTAAACTACATTAAGTAAATCAAAAAAATAATTACATGCCTGGCGTACAAGTAAGCAAATCAGATCTAGCGCACATATTCGGCGTTGATCAACCTACTATTGATCATTGGATTCAAAGAGGTTTGCCTTACATTCGTAAGCGGTTAACTGGAATACCGGTAGCGCACAATGAGCGTGAACTGGTTTTTGATACAGCAGATGTTATAAATTGGCGACTTTCAGTCTCAAATTTAGAACATGAATGGTAATCTTTTGTCTTTCTTGTATTGTAGTGCACCCAAACTAAATTCGCTTTGTAAACTAAGTGGGTTGTATTTTTGCAATGCGATGACCAACTGCAAGCCAAGATCCAAATAATCCTAAAAATATACTGCTAGCCACTAAAGAAATACTTTGGGTAAAGCTTGGTAATTGTAAAGTAAAGTCACTATTGTAAAGCCCTATTAATTCTTGGGCGGGTTGCCGAATTACAAATAAGACTATAAAAACTAAAAGCAGAGCAAGTAAACCGCCTAATAAACCAAACCACATGCCTCCATATAAAAAAGGGCGGCGAATAAAACGATCACTTGCACCAATCAATTTTGTAACTTCTATTTCAGCGCGTCGGTTTTCAATATCCAAACGAATACTGTTTCCTACAACTAATAATACAGATAGCCCCAACATAATGCCGATTGCGGTAATTGCGCGACGAATAATATTAGTAATTACTTGCAGGCGCTGCAGCCATTGCATGTCCAACTGCACTTGTTCAACTTCTGCAAATGCTGTGAATTCTTTTTTGAGTTCGTTTAAGGATTCTGAATATTTTGCTGCATCGATAGGCGTTACAACCAAAGTGGGGGGCAAAGGATTGCTAGGTAAGCCTTCCAGTAATTCTCCAAACTCACTGAGCGATTTGAATTCTTGAAGTGCTAAGTCGGCTGATAAATATTCAACCGCACTGACTTTGGTATGGTCAGCGAGCTTATTTTTTAATTGTTGAATCGACGGTTCAGAAGTGCTGGTTTGTAAAAATAACGTTATTTGTCCTGTATTGTCCCACTTATGTGTGACAGTTTGCAGGTTATTTAGCAGAACGTATAAGCATGCCGGTAATGCGAGAGCAACCGCAATCATTAATAGCGTAAATGTACTTGCAAAAGGGGTTCGATAAAGTTTGCCCAAGCTAAACAGTAAAACACGAGCATGGTCACGTGCATAAGCACGCATACGTGTTTTGGCACTTGGTCTTGTAAGGGGTTGCTGACGTTTTGCTTTTGTCATGAACTAATTCAGAATCTCAAAGTTTTGCGCATCTTGCACTTTTTGGGAGTCGATGCACTCACCCGCACGTAATCGAATGATCCGTTTTTGCATGCGTTTAATCAGTTCTATATCGTGACTGGCAATTAGCACGGTAACCCCTACCTGATTGAACTCATTAAACAACCGCATTATTTCAGCAGATAGTTCTGGGTCAAGGTTACCTGTAGGTTCATCGGCCAATAAAATAGCTGGCTTATGAACCACTGCACGTGCAATGCCGACACGCTGTTGTTCACCACCCGATAATGTAATGGGCATCATTTTTTCTTTATCTAGTAAGTCTACTTTGTCTAGCGCTGCGCGTACTCTGCGATTAATGTCTATTTGTGCAAAACCTGCGATTTGCAAAGGCAGTGAAACATTATCAAAAACATTGCGATCATGTAGTAAATGATGATCCTGAAATACCACGCCCATATGTCTGCGTAATGCCGGTACTTTTCGCTTGGGTATTTTAGTTATATTTTTTCGATTGATAAAAATTTGTCCGCGTGTAGGTCTTTCAATCGCAGCAATAAGTTTTAACAGTGTGCTTTTGCCTGCCCCAGATGGACCTGTGAGAAAGGCCATTTCACCCTGTTCAATGGTTAAGTCTAGATGTGTTAACGCTTCTTGGTTACCTGGGTAACGCTTGGTAACATTTTGTAGTTCGATCATTGCGCGTCAATTTTACTTAGGGAATAACTATCGGGAATAACTATCGAATTAGGTAATTTCAGCGGTAATAGGCTCACGACCTAGAAGAGCACCTGCATATTGGTGTGCATTAAAAACTCGAAGGTCTTCCACTGCTTCTCCCACCCCTATATAGCGAATAGGGATTTGCAGCTTATCTGCAATTGCTAAAACGATACCTCCCTTTGCACTACCATCTAATTTTGTAATGGCTATGCCTGTCACACCTAATGCTTGGTGAAATTCTACGGCTTGATTGATAGCATTTTGTCCAGTGCCACCTTCCAGAACGAGTAAGGTTTCATGAGGCGCTTCAGGTTCTATCTTTTTTAATGCACGTTTAATTTTTTGTAATTCTTCCATTAAGTTTTGCTGGGTATGCAGGCGGCCTGCAGTGTCTGCAATTAATACATTCATATTACGCGCTTGGGCGGACTGATATGCGTCAAATACTACTGCAGCACTGTCTGCACCACTTTTTTGCGCAATAACCGGTGCGTCGATGCGTTTGCCCCATTCTTGTAATTGCTCGACCGCTGCAGCTCTAAAAGTGTCGCCTGCTGCAAGCATCACAGACTGACGATATTCCACCAAGCGTTGAGCAATTTTTCCTATAGTGGTGGTTTTGCCTGCACCGTTAACCCCGACCACTAACATCGCGAAGGGCCGAATTCTGCCCATTATCAATGGTTTGTTACATGGGATCAGAATTTCCGCAATGCTTTCTTGTAGCGCATCATAGAGCACTTCGATATCAGTGAGTTGGGTTCGCTTGACTCTCTCCACAAGGTTGGAAATAATTTTATCGGTGGTTTCGATGCCTACATCTGCCATCACCAGACGATCTTCAATCTCGGTGATTAAATCGTCATCCAGCTCTTTTTTGCCTAGTACAGCAGATGCTAAACCTTCGGTTAAGGCTTCACTGGTTTTAGATAAACCATTGCGTAGGCGTTGAAAAACCCCTGTGTCGGTCATAAGGCAAACCTATTTAAAATTATTTCAGGCATAGATTTTGAACGAATGTTTATAGTATGGTCTAACGACTAATGCTGTTATGAAACGGCGCTCATCCTAACATCTAAGTACATACACACGTAACCAATGAAGCTAATAAAAATTTTACCACTACTATTGGTCTTGGCGAGCTGCAGTAGTCTATCTGACAAAGCAGTCATGGCTCCAGAAAATGCTAATTCAACTGAAACAGTTGTTGCTGGAGAGTCGGAAAAAAGTCCGGCAAATAACTCAGCAAAGAATTCTGGAACGACACACGAAAAGACATTTGAAAATGGCATGAAAGTGATCGTCAGAGAGGATCATCGTGCCCCAGTCGTTATTTCGCAAGTCTGGTACCGTGTTGGTTCAGCACAAGAACATAGTGGCATCACAGGAGTTTCACATGTGCTCGAACATATGATGTTCAAGGGCACGGAAAAATATCCTTCTGGTACATTTTCTTCGACCGTAGCGGATATGGGTGCGCGTGATAATGCTTTTACTGGCCGCGATTACACAGCCTACTATCAATTAATGGGTAAACAGCATCTGGAGACTAGTTTTGAGCTTGAGTCAGACCGTATGCTTAATCTGATTTTGTCACCCGAAGACTTTGTGAGTGAGCTTGAGGTGGTTAAAGAGGAACGACGTTTGCGCACTGATGACAACCCTAATGCGCTGGTATATGAGCAACTTTATTCTACTGCTTTTATTAATAGTCCTTATCATCATCCCATCATCGGCTGGATGGATGATTTAAATAATCTTGTAATTGATGATTTGGCTGACTGGTATCAACGCTGGTATACCCCTAATAATGCTGCCTTAGTGGTGGTCGGCGATGTCTATCCAGATCAAGTATTTGCCTTGGCAGAGCAATATTTTGGCGGCCTTCCAGCGCGCCCTGTTAAAGCGAGTAAACCTAGGTTGGAGCATCCACAAACAGGTGCTAAACGAGTCGCAGTAAAAGCTATCGCCAAACTGCCATATGTAATGCTTGGCTACAAAGCACCATCGTTGGCAACGGCAGAAGAGGACTGGGAACCTTATGCACTTTCAGTTTTAAGTGCGGTGTTAGATGGTGGCCGCAGTGCAAGATTCAGCAAAAGGCTAGTGCGTGAAAAAGAATTAGTTTCTGGTGCAGGAGCGGGCTATAACATTTTTTCACGTTACCCAACCCTGTTTTTGTTTGATGCAACGCCAACTCAAGAACACAGTATTGAGGTAGCCGAACAAGCTCTGTATGGAGAAATTAAAGATATACAAGAAAACTTAGTTAGTGAAAAAGAATTAAATCGTGTTAAAGCACAAGTTATTGCGAGCGAAGTATATCAACAAGACTCTATTCAGAGACAAGCGACGGTAATAGGAAGTTTGGAAATCGTTGGTTTAGGCTGGCAAGTGATGGAAGAATATAATCAGCGAATTAATCAAATTACTGCTGAACAAGTCCGTGAAGTCGCACGCAAATATTTGGTTGAGGATGGTTTGACGGTTGCAGTGTTGCAACCAATAGAAAATCAAGCTGCAAGTCAATCAAAGTAAATTAACTTGAATAAGTTAGTCAGAATAAATTATTAAAAAAATTAAATTTATACATTAAAAGTAAACATAATCGAATATGAAATTTAACGTACCTTGCCGATTTTCTATTTTTTCACGACGAAATTTATTATATTTATTTATTTTAAGTATTTTGTTTGCAACGCATCAGGTAAATGCCTCACCGGAAATCCAACAATGGACGACAAGCAATGGTGTTAAAGCATTATTTGTAGCCGCACCAGAATTGCCGATGATAGATGTCGCGATAACATTTGATGCAGGAAGCGGGCGTGATGGAAAGCTGGCTGGGCTCTCCAGGTTAACCCATGCGTTATTGAATTCTGGAACTGGGCAGTTGGACGCTGATGCAATCGCAGAACAGTTTGAGGATGTTGGTGCGCAGTATGGTTCAAGTGTAAATTTAGATCGATCAAGTGTCGCGCTTCGTAGTTTAACAGATGAGGCTTTGTTAAAGCCCGCGTTGAATACGTTTATTGACATACTTACAGCGCCAAGTTTTCCTGCAAAGGATTTTTCACGTATTAAAGACCAATCGTTAATTGCATTAAAAGACGCTGAGCAAAGCCCTGCAGATATTGCAAGTAGGACTTTTTATAAAGCCATTTATGGGCAACATCCCTATGCGAGCCCAGCCTTAGGGTCTAAGGAAACGATAAACTTAATAAGCCTTGAAGATGTTAAAAGCTTTCATCAGCAATTCCTTGTTGCTGAGAATGCTTTGATTGCAATGGTAGGTGGCATTGACACTGAACAAGCAAAAAATATTGCTGAACAGATTTCAGAAAATTTAGCGCACGGCGCTAAACCCATGCCTATCCCTGAGCCTATAGCAGAACCACAGGCATCAAACGACGTAGCCGATATTTATATTCCTTATCCTTCGCAACAAGCCCATGTGTATCTTGGACAGCTGGGCATACAACGTGGTCATCCAGATTACTTTAATCTTTATGCAGGAAATCAGGTATTAGGCGGAGGTGGCTTTACTTCTCGTCTGGTAAAAGAAGTGCGTGTTAAGCGTGGGCTGTCCTATAGTGTATATAGTTATTTCTTCCCCTTATATTTGCCTGGTCCGTTTACATTGGGCTTGCAAACGCGGAGTGATCAGGCTCAACAAGCAATAGACGTTTCGCTTGAAACGATACAGAAATTTGTTACCGAAGGCCCAACTGAAGAAGAACTTGCTTCAGCAAAAAATAACATAGTCGGTGGATTTCCGTTAAGAATTGATAGCAATCGAGATATTTTGGGTTATTTGTCTTTGATTGGTTTTTATGACTTGCCGCTAGATTACCTAGAAACATTCAATGATAAAATCTTAGCAGTATCAGCAGAAGATATTCGTGCTGCATTCAATAATCACCTTCAGCCTAAGCAACTGGTCAAGATTATTGTGGGTGGGCCCGAAGATGGGCCTGAAGACGGGCCTGAGTTACAAAAGTAAACTGACAAGCACAGCTAACTGACACACAGACCGATACGGTGCCGAGTAAAAACGATCTTCGTATTATTGGCGGCACATGGCGTAGTCGCCGTCTTCATTTTTTTGATTCCCCCAAAATAAGACCTACGCCTGATCGCGTGCGTGAAACATTATTTAATTGGTTAAACAGCGATTTGAATGGCGCGGTGTGTCTGGATTTGTTTGCCGGTAGCGGTGCATTGGGTTTTGAGGCGATATCTCGTGGTGCTAAAGAAGCGGTTTTGGTTGAAGAAGATAGCCGTATTGCAACGATGTTAAGCCAGCAAAAGGAACAATTTGATGCGGAGAGTATTGAAGTTAAGAACCAGAGTGCGCTGACATATTTGCAGAATGTGGACCGACCATTTGATATTATTTTTTTAGATCCACCCTTTGATAGTCAGTTGCTAGAAGAAGTGATCCCTATGATAATCAAACAGCAAGTGCTCAGTGATAATGGCTTGCTATATGTAGAAACATCATCAAAATTAAAAGGTGATAATGTAAATCATACTAATCTTCATGATTCTGGGGAAAGACAATCAGAGGCCGTGTTCAATACATTCAAATGTATACGTGAAAAGAGTGCCGGTGAGGTGCATTATTCACTTTATAAGATTTGTTAATGCATTATCAGTGTATAAATGAGCTACGATAATGAACAGCATGAGCATTAAAATTTAGATATGGCAAATATTGCAGTTTATCCAGGCACATTCGATCCCATCACCAATGGTCATACTGACTTAGTCAGGCGTGCTTGTGGCATTTTTGATCAAGTGATAGTGGGTGTTGCAGCGAGCGGCGGTAATAAGGAGTCTTATTTCACTTTGGAGGAGCGTGTTCTGTTGGCTGAGCAGGCACTTGAAAAATATCCTAATGCAAAAGTATGTGGCTTTGATGGTTTATTAGTTAATTTCGCGCGCAAACAAAATGCAAAGGTTCTATTACGCGGTTTGCGTGCGGTTTCAGATTTTGAGTTTGAATTTCAATTAGCCAGTATGAATCGACAGTTAGATAGTTCGCTTGAATCAATGTTTCTAACGCCTGCTGAAGAATACGCGTATATTTCTTCTAGCCTGGTGCGAGAAATTGCAAAGCTTGGGGGAGATGTTTCCAAGTTTGTTTCATCTGATGTTGTGAGTGCACTAAATAAAAAAAGTAACGCTTAGTTCTATAGCTCTAAAGTATTCTCATACCATTTCAATGCTTCGCCTTCCTCTTCCCTATCTTGTTTCCTATTTAGCAGCTTTATTTTTACTATCTGCATGCAATACACAACCACAGCAAGCGGCGTCCACAAAAAATTCAATTAGCAATAATTATGCAGTAGCTAGTGCGCATCCTTTGGCCACTCAGGCAGGTATAGATATTTTGCAACAAGGTGGCAATGCATTTGATGCAGCGGTTGCAGTGACTGCGGTACTGGCAGTGGTAGAGCCATATGCTTCTGGTTTAGGAGGAGGGGGTTTTTGGTTGCTACACCATGCAGAAAGTAATCAGAATGTGATGATAGATGGTCGTGAAGTGGCACCTTTGGCAGCAACAAGGGATATGTATATTGGTGTAGATGGTAAGCCTACGGATCAATCAGTGAAAGGCCCACTCGCAGCAGGTATACCCGGAACACCGGCAGCGATGGCGCATATTGCAGAAAACTACGGCCGGTTACCTCTTAGTACTACATTAAGTGCTGCGGTTGATTTGGCACGTGATGGGTTTGAAGTGAGTGAGTTTTATGCTTCACGTACCCGAGCGGTCATTAATCGTTTAAGAAGTTTTCCAGATGCTGCGGATATATTTCTGCATCAAGATGAAGTACCAAAAGCCGGTAGTGTATTGCAACAGTCAGATCTCGCGAAAGTTTTACAAAGTATAGGAAAATACGGAGCAAGTGGTTTTTATCAAGGTGAAATTGCAAATAAGCTGGTTAAAAGTGTTCAGCAAGCGGGTGGTATTTGGCAACAACAAGACTTAGATGATTATCGAATTGTAGAGCGCTCACCCATATCAGGAAAGTACAAGAATGTAGAGATTGTATGTGCAGCGTTACCGTCATCGGGTGGTATTGTGTTGATGCAGATACTAAATATGTTGTCTGGGCATGATCTGCAAGCAATGAATGAGGTTCAGCGTAAGCATATTATCGTTGAGGCAATGCGTCGTGCTTACCATGATCGTGCTGAATGGCTGGGTGATCAGGACTTTGTCGATGTTCCGATAGATGAGTTAGTGTCGGTTGAATATGCTAAAGAGAAGTTTTCTGATTTGAATATGCAACTCGCTACACCTAGTCATACCTATTTCCAACCTGATCAGGCGACAATTGAAGCAGAAGCCATAATTGAGGAAGCGCAAAATACTACGCATTTTTCAATTTTAGACCAACATGGTAACCATGTTGCAGCAACACTTTCTATTAATTACTACTTTGGTTCAGGTTTTGTTGCAGAAGGAACTGGAGTATTGCTGAATAATGAAATGGATGATTTTGCTATCCAACCGGGCCATGCAAATTTATGGGGTTTGGTGGGCAGTGAGGCGAATGCTATTCAGCCAGGCAAGCGAATGTTATCCAGTATGTCACCAACATTTTTATTTGATGGTAAACGCACTGCAATACTGGGTACTCCGGGTGGGAGTCGGATAATAAGCATGGTGCTTTTGTCGACGCTAGCATTTTCTGAAGCAGCTTCAGCTACAGAGATGGTGGAATTGCCACGCTATCATCACCAGTATTTGCCCGATGAGATTCAATTCGAAAAAGGTATGATAAATATACAAACACAGCGCTTACTTGAATCAATGGGGCATAGTTTGAATGAGTTGGGGCGCAATTATGGAAACATGCATACAATTATCTGGAACCGAGAAAATAACGAAGTTACTGCTGCAAGCGATCCACGTGGCATTGGGCAAGCAAAAGTGGGTGCACATTTAAATTAATGCAGCAGTTCATTTATTTTGTTAGTCCAATGTGTTCTTGGTGCTGGGGGTTTTCACCTGTTATTCAAAAGCTACAGCAAGCATACCCTGAAAATACAATTCAAGCAGTGCTAACGCCTTTTAGGATTGATACCAATCAGCCTATGGATAAGTCACTACGGGATTATGTGATGGGGCAGTGGCGTAATGTGAATAGGACTACGGGGCAACCATTTGATTTTAATTTTTCAATGCCAGAAGATTTTATATATAACACTCGTCTGGCATGTCTCTCGATTAAAGCCTTTTGCAAACAGCTTCCACAGCAAGAGCTTGAGTTTTTGGGGGCTATACAGTATTCGTTTTATACTGAAAACAAAGATCTTACTGATATCAATGTGCTCATGGATATTGCAAATTGTTATTCAATCAATGAAAAAACCTTCATGGAAGATTTGCAGGGTAGAGAAGTGCAGAATCAGTTAGAGCAAGATTTTGATCTGTGCCGAAAACTTGAGGTACAGAGTTACCCAACATTGATGACCAAACAAGAGGATAGCTATACCATGCTGGTAAGTGGCTATAATCCTTTTGAATCAGTAGTGACTAAAATCAACGCTAATCTAGACATGGAATAAAGTTGGATTAGTGAATTTGCCTATTAATTTAGGCAGGAAACTTACTTCTCTGGGTTAGAGGAAGCCGCTAAAGTTTCATCGTTTTCTTCTTTATAACTATTTCGCAAAACTTCGATCTGCCAAGTTTGTAACGTGTCTGCATCAGTGAGTACAAACGTGTCATCACCCACTTTACTGATCGAATAGCGTTCCTTGTCTGATAAATCCATGTGCTGTGTTCAAGTAGTTAAATCAAGTTGTTCTATGTTATCTAGGGGATATATAGTGAACTGATTCTCATATTCAAAGGCACTGTTAATGATGCATGGCAGAAACACTGTTATGAGTGACCAACAAAAAGATAAATGGTACTAATACGTATTTCAGTGGGGGAGACTATTTTTACACTTACCTATATCAATTAGCCTCGCTTATAAAATCAAAAATTTTATTGATTACCTTCTCAGCCTTTAGAATTCTGAAATGACCATAACCAGATGTAGCAAACAGTGATGCGGATGTATATTTATTGGCAATATCTTCAGCTTCAAAGAAAGGCACAATGCGATCATTATGATCATGTATAACCAGAGCTTTGCCTCGATAGTTGTGTAAAAACTCAATAGTAGACATGCTTTCTATATTACGTTTTGTAATAGTTTCTAATTTGAAATGAAATATTTTGAGTACACTATTAGACAAGCCCATCGCTTGTGTAAAAGATGCAAAAATATCCATTAGTTTGTTGGGGCCTGCAATCAATATAATTTTATTTGTATTGGTGAGTATTGCAGGGTTTTTGTTGAGCTCAAGGGCATAGGCGCACGCCATGGCACCAAAGGAGTGGCCGACTAATGCGGTTACAGGAGGTATATGCTTGCATATGCTTATTAGAGCACGGGTGTTATGTAATAGGTTGGTTTTGCTGCCTGAAGATTTCCCATGTGCTGGGCTATCATAGGCGATTACATTAAAACCACCCTCCAGTAGTTTGGTAATGATATGTGAATAGTTTAATGCATGCCCACCCCAGCCATGTGTGAATAGAATAGTTTTTGGATGTTCAGCGGAATTTACATTGCGCCATTGATATACAGCAATTTTATAATTTTCACTTTCAATGTAATATTGCTTAGCACGCTGTAGTAGATTATTTTCAAATTTACTGAGTGGTTTTTTGCGAATACGCGGTTTGCAAAAAAAAGACCATGCTATTTTAGCCGTTAGTGTAGGCGAAATTCTTGAAAAGAATTTAAAGAAAATCGTTAAGATAGTTTTGAGTAAATTTTCCACAACGTTCTTTCAAGGCTTTTTATAGGCCGCGTTACTAGGCTTATTTCCCAGGCTTATTTCCCAGGTTTATTTCGCAGGTTTATCTTCCAGGCTTATTGACACATGATTCAGGGCTTAATTTATATGTGCATGCAATTTTTGCAAATACATTTTGGCCTGGAATGCTCAACGTTAAAGTATTAATGCTGGCACTGTGCACAAAAGAAACTGCTTCGTTGACTAATAATACGAACTTTTATTGGATTTTTGCATACCGGACAGGGCTTTCCAGTTTGGTTATAAACATTTAATTTATTTGCGAAATAGCCTGGCTTTCCATCTTCATGTACAAAATCACGTAATGTTGTACCGCCTAGCTCGATGGCATCACTAAGAACTTTTTTTATATTTTCAGCTAATACTTCGTAACGCTTAAGAGAAATTCTGCCTGCTGCGCGTTGTGGATGAATACCACTTAAGAATAATGATTCACTAGCATAAATGTTACCTACTCCTACAACAATATGAGCGTTCATTATGAAGGTTTTGATTGTTACTTTTCTGCCTTTAGCAAGATGGTGTAAATGTGTCCCCGTAAATTCGTCTTCTAATGGTTCTGGCCCAAGTTTATTGAGCAGCTTATGTTTAGCTGGATCTGCACTCGTCCACAAGACAGCACCAAAGCGTCTAGGGTCATGGAAGCGTAGTGTTTTTTTATTAAAAACAATATCTACGTGATCATGTTTATTGGCTTCTACTTTATTTTTAACCATGCGTAGGCTTCCTGACATACCAAGATGGATAATTAAATGTCCAGATGGTGTGGAAAACAATAAATATTTAGCGCGGCGTTGAATATCTTCAATGGTTTGGTTTTTGAGATTTTGTTTCAGGCTTCGTGGCACCGGCCAACGCAAACTAGATTGTCTAACGACTATGTTGATGACGCGCTGCTTTTTGACATGAGGCAAGATGCCTCTTCTTGTGGTTTCTACTTCTGGTAGTTCAGGCATATATAAGCTTACGTTAAGCTTGATAAAATGCTTCAATTTCTACTAACAGGTTATCTCTACACATGTCGCCCAGTAATAAAGCACGCGGCGTATTATTAGAAAGTCTGGCGGATAATACTTGATTAATTTGCTCTACATCTTCTCTATTGCGAAGATAGACTTTCATATAGAGCAAGTCATCTTGTGCATTGAGTTGCGTGTGATGTTTGTCATTGGCATGAGCAACAAGAGTTTCGACATTGTTAATGCTTTCATTTAGCTGTGCACAGACGTCATTAATATGCAAAGTTTCATGGCCAATTATGCTGGCTGTGCCCGAAACATAAAAATGGGTTTGTTTCCCCCAGGTTTTTAAAAGTCCACGCGAAAATAGTGGCTGTGTATGCTGGTATTCAACGGGATAATGGTACGCACTAGTTTGACGAGGATTTTCTACAGCAGTGCCCGGAGTATCGCTGGCTAAAAAATATATTTGTAATTTATGTTCATGGCTACCGATTACGGTTGCAGCTGGGTATACTTTTGTTTTAATTCCACAGTCTTGCATGGCTTGTAATCTGCCCTGACAAAATACTTCATAGCGGTTCTGCTGTGTTTGTTCTGGGTCGTACTGGGTAATGCGTGGAAAGAAATTCCAAGTACGTAACAAATGTTTGTATGAACTATTATCTAAGCATTCATATATTTCGCTATACGCTTGATGGATTAAAGCACCAAAGTCTTGTGCATCTAAACCTTGTGCATCTATACAAGGTAACTCCATAAACCCAAACATCATTTGCGGAGCATGAGCATAATGGATGTTTTTATAGGTCGCTTGCTCGGCCTGCTGATTGGTAAACCAGTATTGCGCAAATAAATTAGAACCGAGTAGTTCCAGTTCGGTCTGGATGGTCAGACAGTCATGTTTTGAATTGCCGGTATCACCAAAATAGAGGTGAGTAAGCAAAGGTTGCTGTATTGATATAGCACCAGTATCTTCACTTACGATAATATCGAGTGGAGATGAGGCGGATTCAACAGAGGTAGGGTTACGATTACTCATATAAATTGGTGTAACGCGGCAAACTAGTTTTCCTATTCAGCCGATTTAATATCATGATTATTTTAGCCGATTCTTGCGGTTAAATAATGCCAAGAAAAGGGCCGATAGGGGTAGTTTGCAAATTATTATGCTTTACGCCGTCGAATTCCTATGAATATACCTACTAATAAAATACCTAATGGCACAATCAGCAAATATGTAGCAGCAAGTGATGCAATAGCACGGTTACTAAATTCAACCGAGATATCAGGTGGTTGATAAGGTAGCAAAGAAACACGTTTATCGTCGTGAGCTAACCACTGTAGTACGCTCACCATCAAGGTTAGGTTTTCACCATGTCCAATGTATGCGTTTGCTGCAAAATCACTATCACCCATTACTACGACACGTTGTTGAGATGACTTTGTAATGTTCCTGCTTAAACTTGCCGCCATTAATAATGGCCCTTCTGTGTCTCCGCTTTCACTATCAAATACTACGTTGCCCTCACTAAGCGCACTAACTTCTGACCACGCGCGAGGTAATGAATAAAAAAGTGGTTGTGCTATCCATTTTTCCGGGGTTTTAATAGCGATCCCAGCAGCAAATGGAAACAAGGTTTGGTTTTCTAATTTAGCTGTGATGGCGTGTTGTTGATACTCCACAACGGGTACCACAGCGGGATGCTTAATACCAAGCATGGAGCGTAATTCTTGGTTGGCATCGATAACTGTGCCAGTTACCCAGCTCAAACCTAACTTCTCAGCTAACAAGGGTAAGGGGTTGGTTGCAGCGTTTTCGGTTGGCAAAGGGTCAGATAACCACAACAAGCTTCCACCTGCTTCAACATAGGCTAAAATTAATTCTTCCTCGCCAGGTAGCAATGTTCCTTGAGGTGCAGCAATTACCAGGACCGATACGTTGTCGGGGATGAATGTGGTTTTTAATAAATTAAGGTCTTGAACCTGGATGCCACTGGTTTCCAATGTATTTTTAAGGGTACTGTAGCCCTGATTGTCTTCGTTAAAGGGATCACGCTCACCGTGCCCAGTTAAGAAAGTCACCCACGGAAGTGTTTGTCGCGTTAACCGTTGCAGCGCATTGGTAATTTCACGTTCAGATATGGTGTCAATAATTTCAAAGCGGCTATTGTAGTCTAGACGTAGTTGGTTGGGGTTGTTAAGGCGTAATTCTTTAGCCAGCATAATATCTTTATCTGTATCTAAAAACTTTACATCAATGTCGGGGTTTACGGCAGTATACTTTTCAATTTGTTTTAAAATAGCTTGACGTTCCGTTGCAGCATTTCGCGCTAACACGGTAACTAATAACGTTTTATCTACTTCTTGTAATACAGATAGACTTGTTTCGCTTAAGCTGTTTCTGTTATCACGTGTCCAGTCAAATACACGATGATGTTTCTGTGAATACCAGGCACTTACACCAATAACCAATACTAGAATAATGACACTAAACCATTTGTGTATTTGCTTTTTCATAACATCAGCCACTATTACGTTGATTGAGTCTTTGAATGCAAAGTATCAAAAATAGTATTGTGAATAATACAAAGTAGGCAACATGGGCGGTGTCTATTGATCCGGTTATCAAGCTTGCTAAGTGAGGAATATTTGATAGGTACAGAAAAAGTTCGCTACTGCTCGCGGTAGCAGAGCCTGACATATACAACATAGCCATGAGTAGTAGTAAACCAATAATTGCAACTGTTGCGATAATTGGAACCCGTGTGAGATTGGCTATATATAATGCAGCCGCGTTAAATGAGCTAATAAATAAAAACACGCCTAAGCATGCCGCTGCAGTTTTACCATAATCAATGGGTGTAAAATAGCCAAGCAGCAGTGCATAGCCACTGGCTATGATTAGATAAACTATCGTCAATAATATTAGCGTGAAGTATTTTCCAAGAACAATTTGAGTTGCACTAACAGGGGCACTGCTGAGTAATAGATGGCTGCCAAAGTACAGTTCTTCAGTACAACTGCGTACGGCAAAAAGAGGCACAATTAAAACGCCCACAATAGCTACCCAAAACATATAAGGTGCAATTACTAAATCAGTCAAGCCTGGTGCTTGATCTAGTCCTACCAGTTTAGCTTGCACCTCGCTATAAAAATTATTCAGTAATATGAGAAGTAACAATCCCAAGATAAATAATGCGACTGCAAATAAAACCCATGCAATGGGCGAATAAAAAACACGTTTAAATTCATTATTAGTGATAGAAAAGAACATGTTTGACTATTTAGTCGGTCGGAGGTGTGACCGAGTCACGCATTATTAAATCTAAAAAAACTTGTTCTAATGAACCACTAATAGAACTGATCTCATAAAGCTTCCAATCTTTTTGCAATCCTTGTGATTGAACTTGTTGTATGAACGAGGCGTCACTGTAGCGGCAAATATATTTGCCATACTGGCCACAACTAACCGATTCACAACCAGGTATAGCTTTAAGTTCGTCAATGCTTGGATTGCCATTAAAGCGCAGTTTGACACGCTTGCTATCCATACCAATGCTGGAGCCTTTGTTTAAGACTTCAAGTGATTGATCAAGCAAGAGGGTACCTTGGTCAATGATTAATACACGATTGCAGGTCGACTCTGCTTCGGCAAGTAAGTGAGTGGATAACAACACGCTATGATTTTTTGAAAGTTCTTCAAGTAATGATCGAATATCTTGAATTTGAACCGGATCAAGTCCAACAGTAGGCTCGTCCAGTATGACCAGTGCAGGATTATGTACCACCGCTTGAGCGATTCCAACACGTTGTTTATAACCTTTAGATAACAGAGCAATGAGCTTTTTATCTACAGAATTCAAACCACAGGCTTCAATTACATGATCAACACTTTTACTAATTAAAGATTTTTCTACATTGTGTATTCTTGCAGCAAAGTTCAAAAACTCTCTGACAGTGAGCTCACGATATAGTGGCGGTGTATCGGGTAAATAACCCAGGTTTTTTTTAGCAAGTCTAGGCGCTGAGCGAATATTGTTATTTTGAATAAGCACTTCACCCGCATCAGGTGTTACGTTACCGGTGATGATATTGAGTGTGGTTGATTTTCCAGCGCCATTTGCACCTAACAAGGCTACAACTTCACCGCGTTGAAGTTCAAAATTAATATTTTCGATCGCCTTATTACCATCAAAACTATGAGACAAGCCTTTTACTGACAACAACGTTTCTTGTGTCATTAGGCGGGTTTATTCACGGTTACGTGGCTTATGCTGGCATGTGAAATCATATAGCTAAATGCTCGAAATATTGGTTCGGTGGCTAATGGCTCAAGTCTGGGTGGGTATTATTGTAGTCAATAAATAATTCAATCGTATTATTGCTGAATTATACAACCATTTGTTTTTAGAATTGCACCTATATCACTGTCATACACTAAATCAGCCACTTAATGCCTTTGATATTATCGTCTATTTTGGTGTGCCGGTAATCATCTTGAACTTGCCCCTGAAGGACTTCAAGACGTATTATTCAGCTAGCAGAGGAAGCTTCATTTTTAATAACAATTAAAATAATATTTATCTAGGGATTATTTAGTATGTTGAATGGAAGTTTTTTGAATGGATTAGTAACGTTACCTTGGTGGGGCTACATGGTGGTTGCACTGGTTCTCACTCACATTACCATTATTGCGGTAACCTTATATCTACATCGCAGCCAAGCGCACTGCGCCCTTGATCTACACCCAATAGTTTCACATTTTTTTCGTTTTTGGTTGTGGACAACGACTGGCATGGTGACTAAAGAATGGGTTGCAGTTCATCGCAAGCATCACGCAAAAACAGAAACATCAGAAGATCCACATAGCCCACATACTCGAGGTATTGCTACTGTCTTTTGGCAAGGCGCCGAGCTTTATAAAGCCGAAGCCAAAAATAACGAGACACTGGAAAAATATGGTCGCGGCACACCCGATGACTGGCTTGAGCGTAATGTATATACGCCACATAGTGTGCTAGGCATTGGATTGAGTTTCTTGATTAACTTTATATTATTCGGATTTATAGGTATCACTATTTGGGCGATACAAATGATATGGATCCCGTTAAACGCTGCAGGAATTATTAATGGCATTGGCCACTTCTGGGGTTATAGAAATTTTGAAACAGAAGATGGTTCAACGAATGTCTCTTTTATGGGTGTGATGATTGGCGGGGAAGAGCTGCATAATAATCATCATGCTTATCCAAGTTCAGCAAAATTTTCTAGTAAATGGTGGGAGTTTGATATTGGATGGGCCTACATACAGTTACTAAGTGTAATCGGTCTGGCTAAAGTACGTAAGCGGGCACCACAACCAACGCGTTTAATAAATAAAGAAATTATCGATCTGGATACGGCAAAAGCAATCGTTTCTAGTCAGCTTCATGTGATGGCGGAGTATGCACACAAAGTTACATTACCTACTTTTCATGCAGAATTACCCAATTTTGAAAATCGCTATAAGAAATTGGTTAACCAGATGCGTACCGCTTTGGTCAGGGAAGATAGTCGAATGAAACCATTACATCGCGAGCACTTACAAGAGCTGTTACAGAAGAGTGAAACGTTGCACACCGTGTATGAAATGCGTCGCAAGTTGCAAGATCTTTGGGGTGAAACCCATGCGAGTCATGAACGTATGATTCAGGCAATTATAGAATGGTGTAAAGAAGCAGAAGCAACCAGGATTAAAGTATTACAAGATTTCGCGCAAAGTTTACGTGGCTATGCTTTACAGCCTGCACTTTAAAGATTAAAAATTATTAAGGCCGTCTTGAAGACGGTGCTGAATTGGTGATGTTCGAGATATTTGGGACGAGCTTACAATCAGGTATTAAGGTAGGAATTTAGAGTAGCGTCTTTTCAAAAGACGCAGAATGAACTGTATTACTTAATTTTTGCTTCTTTGTACATTACATGCTTTCTAACTACTGGATCATACTTTTTCATTTCAAGCTTTTCGGTCATGGTACGTTTATTTTTACTAGTGGTGTAAAAATGACCAGTTCCGGCGCTGGAAACTAACTTAATTTTTTCACGTGCTGCTTTTGCCATCGGAGTTACACCTTAATTCCACGTTTTCGAACATCTGCAAGTACTTCGTCGATGCCATTCTTGTCAATAATCCGCATACCTTTACTTGAAAGGCGTAGCTTCACCCATCTGTTTTCACTCTCTACCCAAAAACGGTGGGTCTGTATATTAGGCATAAAGCGCCGACGTGTTTTATTATGGGCATGGGATACGTTATTACCTGCTACGGGTCGTTTTCCGGTTACCTGACAAACTCGAGACATGATTACTATATTCTTTCAAATAGGGCGCGTGAAGATAACAGAATCGCCAAAATGGCACAAGCTAGCCACCCTGATAAATAAGACATATAACCCTTTTTAGGCCATTAATCGTCACACATACTAAATAAGCGATACATTAGAAGCAATGGACACAATTTTTTTACGTGATTTAGAAGTCAACGCCACTATTGGGATTTTTGAGTGGGAAAAGCGCATTAAACAAAAAGTGCGCATTGATCTTGAGATGGGTACGGATATAGCCAAAGCCGCTGCAAGCGACGCTATAGAGGACACATTGGACTATAAGTCCATATCCAAGCGAATCATTCAATTCGTCGAAGACAGCCGTTACGAGCTCATAGAGACCATGATTGAGAAGGTAAGCGAAATTCTCCTTAATGAGTTCAATATCCCCTGGGTAAAAGTCACCATCAGCAAACCCGGTGCTGTGAGAGGTTCACGTGATGTAGGCATTACTATTGAGCGTGGTGAACGCAGCGAGCATACGAACTGATGGCGCGTGTATATGTCAGCATCGGTAGTAATATCGAGGTAAGCAAAAATATTCCATCCTCAGTTAAAGCACTACAAACCCATTTTGGTGAGCTTGATATTTCCAAGGTGTATAAAACCAATGCCGTTGGCTTTGATGGAGACGACTTCCATAATTTGGTGGTGGGGTTCGATACAGAAGAATCGCCACTGGCAATTAGTAAAGTGTTAAAGAAAATTGAAGCTGATCATGATCGTGTTCGTGGTAAAGAAAAGTTTGAATCGCGAACGTTAGATCTGGACCAATTGTTGTATGGCGATCTGGTGATGCAAATGGAAGGTGTAAATTTACCGCACCCTGATATTTTGCGTTATAACTTTG
>CAZFEP010000015.1:0-26363 GCA_964517365.1 uncultured Thiotrichales bacterium
GGAATAGAGACGGCTACTGGTAAAGATGTTGCAGGCATGATCATAGATTTTATAGCTAAAAATGCAAAACCACACAGAACTAAAACTCGTGGGAAAGGATGATTAAAACAATATTAATTTTCAATTTATACTCACGGCTGAAGTAATGTGACAGAAAAATTAAGTATTGCTGGTAACGATATAAAACCTGCAACAAGCTCCGTCTTACAGCTAGAGCTTCCACCTTTATATACAAATACACCTTTGACTATGCCCGTGCACGTAATTCGTGGCAAGCAAGATGGTCCTAGATTATTCGTAAGTGCTGCGATTCATGGTGATGAGTTAAACGGAGTGGAGATTGTTAGGAGGTTATTAAAAAAAATATCTGTAAAACGATTGAAGGGAACCTTAATTGCCGTACCCGCAGTGAATATATATGGAATGTTGCAACATTCCAGGTATTTGCCTGACCGTAGAGACTTAAATCGTTGTTTTCCTGGTTCGTTGCGGGGTTCGCTAGCAGGAAGATTAGCCTATTTGTTTACCAATGAAATTGTATCAAAGTGTACATATGGTATTGATCTTCATACTGCAGCTTTGAATCGAAATAATCTTCCTCAGATACGTGCAGATCTAAGTGATAACAATATTTCAGAGCTGGCAAAAGCATTTGGTGTGCCGGTAATTGTTAATTCTAAACTTCGAGATGGTTCGTTACGTGAAGCTGCAAGAGCAAAAGATGTGCAAGTGCTGGTGTATGAAGCGGGTGAAGCGATGCGCTTCAGCGAGTCAGGTATAAAAGGAGGTTTGAATGGAATACTAAATGTAATGAGATACGTTGACATGATTCCACCTCTATCAAAAAACCAACCTGTTAAGGCTGTGCCTCATGTTGCACAGTCGAGTAGCTGGATGCGCGCACCTGTAAGCGGTATCTTTAGGACTAGGACCCGACTAGGAAAAGAAGTTAAACAAAATCAGGTTTTAGGTTACATTGAAGATGTTTGTGATTATCATAACCAGGAAGAGATTATTGCGCCGGATGATGGAATTATTATAGGGCAATCACATATACCTCTGGTTTATGAGGGTGATCCATTGTTTCATGTTGCATATTTTAAAAATGTGAAGAAAGTTGTCCAAAGTCTAGATGATTTCGATGCGGATCAGACCACATAAAATGTTGGGATAGTATTTAAAATCGCTTGTAGTTAAAAAGTCTTAAGGTCGGCAGGTTATGGAAAATCTAGTGCAGTATTTGTTAGATGAGGCGACACTATGGGTGCCAAAGGTTATTGGTGTAGTGGTTATCATCATTGTTTTTGTAATTCTCTCTAGAATTGTGAAAAGAATTATTACAGGTGCAGCTGAGCGTTTAAAATTTGATAGAGATCTTGCTTCATTATTAGCACGAACCAGTAGTATTACGTTAACTATTTTTGGTTTGGTTACCGCATTGGGGACTTTGGGAATTAATGTATCAGCGTTAGTTGCAGGACTTGGGTTAACTGGATTTGCGCTTGGTTTTGCATTAAAAGATTCTATATCTAATCTTCTTTCTGGTGTTCTTATTTTATTATACAGACCATTCAAAATAGGAAACCTTATCAAGGTGTCAAGTTATAAAGGCACTGTAGTTGCTGTTGATCTCAGATACACGCAGCTGGACTCTGAGGGAGATAAAGTGCTCATACCTAACTCCAAATTATTTACAGATCCTGTTGTAGTATTACAGCAGTGATATTCTGGTTTGGAGTTGACTGCATTAGAAAAAATTTATTGAGCATTCATGGCGATTGGAAACTAAACGCTTTAAGTAGAATAGTTAAAACTTAGTGCTTGGTTTAGCTTAGCTATTTTTAAATAGATCTTTACAAATTGATTATGAGGCAATAGCTAACTTAGGCTTTTTGCGATGATCTTTTGTTCCAGGTATGTATTTTGCTATACGTGGAACCACATGTGCTAGTACACATATATCTTTAATTCCTTTTTTTTCTGCTTGTGATTCCAATGCATCCGTTACTAAGTCTGCAGTTTTCTGATTTGTGATGCAGCGAATAGTGGCGTATTCATTATTAATATGTGTATGAACCAAATCAGTCTTTTCGTGTTCATCTTCATGCATCGATACATATTGTGAATAACTAATATTTAATCCTGGTGCACCTGCATCAAGCATCAAATCCATCGTTTTCTGTGACTGATCACGATTAACCACGGTTGAAAAACAAACATGATTAGTTTGTTGTTGGTCATTTTGCTTACCAATATTGAGGCCAGCTCCTTTGCCTTGACCACCAACATCAAAAGCAGATTGATCGCGCCAATGGGTGTGCCCCGCTAAATGATCTATTGCATGAATGATTTGCTGTGTGTTTGCTGTGTAGTGAGGGTTGGCCACTCGGCTTGGTAGGTTGAACATGCCTTTATCGATTGGAATTCTATACATGAATCCACGCCCAGGTAGATGAAATTCTCCTGCTTTAGCCATCGCGGTAAAGATTGCCTCAACATCAGAGTTGTCTGCAAGCACCATTAATATTTCTTGCTCACTATCTTTAGTAATGCGTAGCCAGCCGAGGCGATCGCGAAGACCCTTTCCTTCAGCAAAGTATACAACTGGACCATGGCCACCCGCATTGATTGCAGCTTTTGCAATAGTGTCGCTTAATTTGTGGCTAACACAGCAAAAAATTGCACTCAGGTTTTCAGACAGTTTGTCTGAGTCAGTTGTAGTATTTAACACTTCTTTCATATGAAGATTTTCAAATTCAGTGCCAATATATGAACTTTCGCAGGGTGTGCTAAAGACAGCCCCAGTAGATTGCATGTCTAGTCTGCCTTCAACTATCACTGTATTAACCACACGGTCTACATCGTGCGCAGGCACAACCATGTGTAATAATGATTTTGATGGGCTAATGGGCGGCACCCAGGACTTCCACCAATGATCACGAAGAACTGTGCCTCGCGCTTTTGATACCAAAACATCAGTTAATTTATCGTCAGTTAATTTTTTAATTACTGCATTGGCTGAAGGTACAGGAAGCGCAGCGGTAATGAGTGAAATGTGATGGTTACTATTAAACATTTATACAGTTCCAATTTGTTTTGAGTCATTTTCCAGTTCACTTTCTAGATCAGGCTCATTAGCGGCTTGAAGTTTTTTCTCATTCCTTTGTGTGTATAGACCTACCGACAACACGGTCATGATGGGGCCAACCGATGCCAATGCTAGAATTCCAAAGCCATCACTGACTCCTGGAACATTTGAACCAACCCCAAGACCCATTGCCAATACTAGAGGTACTGTAATAGGGCCAGTGGTTACCCCAGCACTGTCCCAGCCAAAATCAACAAAATTATTAGGTGCTCTCCACGTTAGAATCAGTACTAGAGCATAAGGTGGAATTAACATCCAAATGATGGGTAAGTTGTAGGCCATTTTTATAATGCCTGCACCGATTCCTAGACCAACACCGATAGCAACGGTTTGCATAAGTAATTTCTTGCGGAAAGCACCTACGGTTATACGTTCAACGGTATCTCCAAGTGCATTAAGAGCCGGCTCAGCCAAGGTTGCGCCGTAACCTAAAAAGAATGCAAAACCAATAGCAACAAGTTTGCCTGTATGTCCATCACCGAATAGTGGGCCTTCTGTATGGTCAAGTCCCCAAGGTACAATTTCTGCAAAGGCGAGGGGTATATTGCTTCCAAGCTGCCCACCGAGGGGTGTTAAGCCAAGCGTAATGCCTAAGCTAAATAGCGCCATGCCAACGAGTGCAAAAGTTACCCCTATGCCGACATCATTTCCTTTATCTAAGCGTTGTTTAAGGATTAGTCGAAGTACAAAATATAAGAACAAGCAAAGAGGAATAATTGCACGAAGCGCACCAAT
Organism: uncultured Thiotrichales bacterium; assembly: GCA_964517365.1. GTDB lineage: Bacteria > Pseudomonadota > Gammaproteobacteria > UBA4575 > UBA4575 > JABDMD01. Next base: position 3,884 of record CAZFEP010000015.1, read on the forward strand.
AAATGCTTCCTTAAATTGACTAATGATCGAAGATTCTGAATCCCAGGTATTGTCATCAATGAGTTTATATTCACGCGAGTATATTTTCTTTACAACCAGGTTTGGATCAGTGACAACAATTTTGCCATCGACTAATTCAGCTTTACCACCATCAAAATCTAACTTGTATCCATCAGGTAATTCGCCGGTATTTAGATAGTGATCAAATTCAGTATTAGAGATTGCCACTAAACTAGCATCTGTTTCTGTTTTACTACTTGCTTCAATTGTTTGTTTAGCTTCTACAACTGTAGAGCCTTTGTAGTTTGAGGCACCATAATAATCATTACTGGTGTAATGATATAAGGATAGAAGCAGTACGGCCAAGATAGGGAATAAAGATGCTAATGTAACGATACCAAACCCAGAGCCGCCTCCAGAGCTACTACTTACAACACGGCAAACACCAATACCTAAGGCGAGGACTAATGGGACCGTAACAGGGCCTGTAGTGACTGCACCACAATCCCATGCAAGTCCCAATATGTCACGTAATTCAGGGACTTGACTAAAATAAAAAGAAAGTATGAGTAAAATAGACACTGCAGGTATAGCAAGAAACTTTAATGGCCAAGCGTAAAAAAAGCGTAGTACACCTAGCATTACAGCAAGGCCTACACCGATACCGACACTGCTAACGAGCTGACCGGAGAAGTCATTAAGCAGGCTGTATAATAATGGTGCTTTTTCTGGAAGGACTCCACTACCTGCTGCTTTAAGAACTGCAATTGCAGGTTCGGCAAAAGTTGCGCCAGCACCTAGCAAAAAAGCAAATAGCAAAATGATGGGCATACTACTATTGCGTGGTAATATGCTCCCAATAATTTCGCCAAGAGGCATCAAACCCAAGCGTAAGCCTTCCATAAAGAACATTAAACCGGCTGCAACAATAAAGATTCCTACCGCAATCATGGCTGCATAAACAATAGGTAGTTGTAAAACAAGCAGTTGGAAAATGATGAGATAAAAAACAATAAACCAAATACCTTCTATTTGGCTCATAAAATTACGCTTACCATAAGGCCATAAAAGTCTAAAAGTATCGCGTAGACCTAAGCGAAATCGTGGGCTTTCAGGTGTATTAGGTGTGTTCATTCTCTAAAATGCTTGTTGAGATAATGAGTTATATCGGCGGATTGAAATTTTCCTGTAGCTTGTGTTTATTTATTAGAAATTCATATGAACAGAAATAATGTTAAGAGAGGTAGTCTTTAGGCTATGAGTGGTAATTATGGAAATAAAATAAAAAATTTAGTATCTAGTTGCCACGTATTCCCTTAATTGATCCAACTATGCAATCCATTGCACTAATTAGATTTTTGCCACGTTAAAGTTTTCACTTAGGTTGATCTAAACGGGGAAATGTTTAGATAGGTGATTAATTACATCGATATGGAAATCATTTGTATCAAAACAATCAATCAATAGCTGCTTTTGAGGGTAAATCTTCAACTTCTGATGCTTCAGTAATCAATTTTTTATGTTGGAACATTAAAAAAGGACTGGATAAAAATTGGCAAGATGACTTGTCAGACCTAATAGATGGCAAAGATCTGGTGGTTATTCAAGAAGCTGTTTTGCATTCTGACTTAACTAAAGTCTTTGATGAATCTGTGCATTGGACTTTTGCAAAAGGATACAAGTCGAGAAAGCATACAACAGGTGTTATGACCATCAGCAAACATCAACCGATACGAGAGCATCGGCTTACTTGTTGGGAGCCATGGTTAGGTACTCCGAAGTGTACAAATATTACAGAATATGCATTATCGGATTCCGAAGAAACACTAATTGTTGTCAATATTCATGCAATAAATTTCACATTAGGTGTTAAGCAGTTTCGTATGCAAATCGAGAAGATATGTAAGGAACTTTCAAATCATAATGGCCCGGTTATTCTTTCTGGCGACTTTAACACTTGGCGAAAAAAGCGTAAGAAAATTCTTGATAAACTTGCTTTTAGGCATGGGCTTACTGCACTGTCTTTTCAAGAAGATCATCGTAAAGTTATATTTGGGCAGGTGTTAGATCATATTTATGTTCGGGCATTAGTGCCTGAAAGCACAGATACTTATAATGTTCAGTCTTCCGATCATAACCCAATTGCAGCAGAGTTACGTTTTGGTTGGTCTCTTGCTTAACTTTCTTTGCAGTGTTCTTCTATGCATACCTAATGAGCGTGCAGTAGCCGATAGATTGCCTTCATGTTCATTTAGCACTTTTTGGATGTGTTCCCATTCTAACCGTTTAACAGACATTGGATTGGGTTTTAGTTCTTGCTTGGTGTTTCCCTCAGGTTTGAAAAAAGCATTATAAATTTCTTCACTACTTGCAGGCTTGGTTAAGTATTGAGTTGCACCTAATTTTATTGCTTCAACGGCTGTTGCAATGCTTGCATAGCCAGTAAGAACTACTATCCTTATTTCAGAATCTATCCCTATTAATGTTGGTATAATTGTAAGACCTGATTCATTACCAAGGCGTAAGTCGACGAGTGCATATTTGGGTTTGTGTGTTTTAGCAGCATCAATAGCACTTTCAATTGAGTTAGAACTAAACACTATGAAATCTTTTTTTTCAAGTGCGGTTTTTAAAGCAGAAGAATAATCTTCATCATCTTCGATAATCAGTAATTTATTTTCGAAAATAGTCATTAAATTACTAATTCTTTAAGCGGTAAAGAGATGGTAGTTTGTAATCCACCTTCAGCTCTATTCTTTAGAGAAACTTTTCCGCCAAATCGCTTAATTATGCTGTGCGATAAAAATAATCCTAGTCCTAAGCCTTTGCTTTTCTCTTTTGAAGGTTGTTGTCCAATAGTTTCAGCTTCATCTAGATGAATGCCGGGCCCATGATCGATTACTAAAAGTGTTAACGCTTCTGGCCCTAATATGGCATTACAGCATACATATTCTGGCGATACATTTGCTGCATTATCTAAAACATTTTTAATAGCTTGCTTTAATGAGCGCTCGGCAAGAATCTCAGGTCCGGATGAATCACCTTTCCATGTTGTTTCAATATTTATTTCGGGACGGGATGTTTTCCAATCTTCTAATAATTCCGTTACAAAATGATGTAGTAGCATAGGCTCACCTTTTTCTAATGGTGCACTACCTACTGATGCCGATAATACAGACAATGCATCTTTGCAGCGTTTAATTTGATCTTTCAAGGTTTCAAGTTGCTTATTGCCTTTCTTGGGTAAGTATTTTTCTTCTAGATCTTCAACTACTAGCTGCATAGTACCTAATGGTGTGCCCAGTTCGTGGGCCGTGCTTGCTGCAATGGTTCCAAGCTTGATTAGCTGTTCATTTTGTAGAGCATTGTTTTTTTGCTCAGCTAATTCTTTTTGTTGTGTTTGAATGGTGCGTCCCATTCTTACTACAAAAAATGAAACCAAAATGGCACTAATTACAAAGCCTAGCCACATGCCTGTAACATGCAGCTCAAAATTATGCGCATGCGAACTGTGCTCATTCATGGGGTTGATTACCCATACTAGTAGCCCATAGCAAGCAATGGTTGTGGCAGCAAGCAGCCAGGTGAAGATTGCAGGTAACGTTATAGCAGATATGGTTAAGGGCACTAAATAAAGTGAAACAAAAGGATTTGCACCGCCCTCGGAATATTTGAAAAGTATCGTTAGAATTATGATATCTACAAGAAGGTGTGCAAAGAATTCCCAGCGATGAATGGCAAAGTTTCTATATATGCGAAAATAGGTGAGTACATTAATGGCAGCATAAATACCAATCCATAAATATAATTGTCGAGTTTGCAGGCTAATATCAAGGAAATTACTGGCCAAGTAAACGGCAGCATATTGACCTGCAATAGCGATTACACGTAACCAAACTAATAGTTGTAAATTTATACGATGTTCTTTTGATTGCGTCATATAAGTTATATGTCAATATTGTCGACTATAGTTTGCAGGTCTTTAATCATGTATGACATACCAAAACAAGAAACCGTTGTTATTTCCATGTATATCATATTGTTTCCTTTTTTTCGTGTGCCAATCTTAAGTAATACTAAAATTAGATTTACCTTGCTTAAAAGCATCTTATTGTAGTTAGTGCGACACTATGTCACACCTCAATCCCATCAATAGTCTCTACAATAATCATATTAAATATTATATATGGAGAATTTCAGGTGCGCATTGTTCTATCAACACTTATCGTTATTTATGGTTTTATCTCAACTGGTGTCGCAATAGCGGATACTGCACAACACCAACCTGTAGGTATCAATGTCGGTAAGCATGGTGCACACAACGCTGATGGTCATGCACCTATTGGTGTTATGGGTGATCATATGCATGCAAAAGGGGAATGGATGCTTTCTTACCGCTACATGCGCATGGAAATGAAAAATAGTCGTGATGGCACCAGTGGAATCAGCCCAGAAGAAATAGTCACAACTGTAGCTAACCCGTTTTTTGGAATGCCTATGCAGCCACCTACCTTAAGAGTTGTGCCTACCCAGATGACGGTGGATATGCATATGTTTGGAGCCATGTATGCACCAACTGATTGGTTAACGTTAATGATAATGGGCTCTTATCTTAAGAAGGACATGGACCACCTTACCTTTATGGGTCCTGCAGGTACAACGGTTCGAGGGGGCTTTACTACCCGCTCAAGTGGAATAGGTGATACAAAGATTGGAGGTTTAATTCGTTTATATGATGATGAAACCCATCACTTCCATTTAAATGCTGGTTTTAGTTTGCCTACTGGGTCGATTACTGAAACAGATGATGTGCTTGCACCAACGGGAGCAAGGCCAACACTACAGCTTCCTTATCCTATGCAGTTAGGTTCAGGCACAGTTGATTTTCTGCCTGGAATAACCTACACCGCAAAATCGGGCAATGTTGGTTGGGGTGCTCAATACTCTGCTGTGATCAGATTAGAGGATGAGAACCATGAAGATTATAGTTTGGGTGACGAGCATCGCATTACAGCTTGGGGTAGTTACCTTTGGAAGCCATGGATAAGTACATCGGCACGCATTGCAGGTCAAACCATTGATAAGATTAGTGGGCAAAACCCCGATATCGTTGCGCCTATTCAAACTGCAGATCCTGATAATCAAGGTGGAGAACGTGTCGATCTTTTGTTAGGTGTGAATTTGATTGGACAAACTGGAGCTTTAGCTGGCCACAGAGTTGCATTCGAATTTGGAGCGCCGGTCTATCAAGATTTGAATGGTCCACAATTAGAAACAGACTGGACTTTTACCCTGGGCTATCAAAAAGCATTTTAAATGCCAGTTATGAAAAAGATGTTAACAGAATGATTTAACAATGAAACTACCTGCTTAACTTGAGTCTAGCCTGTCGGCTTTTTGCTACATGCTGGTATGCACGGCTTGACCCATTGCCGCCCTAGATAAACAATTGAAATTCAATAGAATAATGAATATTCAATTAATTCAAAACAGTATTTAGGGAAGTATTTGTGTCTGTACTTGAGACTATTATTGGCAAAAGAAAACCAAAGATTGATTCCTATGATCCGATCTTAGACTTGCTGCAAAAGTTTATGATCGAGAGTAAGTCTCAGGCATCAATGCATAATTTTACGCCACCTCAGCAAGCAGTTATGACGATGTACACGTATGGTGCATTAATATATTTTTCTGAAGTGAATAGCGTAACAGAGCAAGAATTAATTGCGGTTTTGGGTACATATTTAAAACGTCAAGGTTTATCAAGTACACAAGCGACACAGGAAGCGAAAGTGATCGTTCAGCAGGCTAAAGATCCTAATATGCAATGGGGTATTGAGACTGGCTATAACTCTTCTATGTCTTGGCACAAAGACAATAAAGTTGACGCGCCCATTGCGCTTGCCCGATTATTAAAAACAACAAGATAAATTCTTAATTTTCACTATTTAACCACCACTCTTTAGTGCGAGATTTGCAACAGCACCTCTAAGAGCATCTGCATGTGAATTTGTAGCATTGCGGTTAATTAGAATTTCACGTGGAGCAGTTTGATTACCATAGTAATCATGATTCCAGTCATCACGTGTTTTAAGTACAGCGCCTTCAATATTCACTCCACCATAAATACCTTTGGTTCGTGAAAAAGCTAAGATATCTGCAGTTTGTGCTTTAGCTCCTGCTCCAATTGGCCCAGCGGCAATACTGACATCACCACCTAATTTGAAGGATGAAGTGAGCATGGCATCTACTCCTCGGTCTGTCATGATCATGAGTATAATCTCAGATACTTCTACTCCAATCTGAAATCCAACTGTTCCTGAGCCCATCGTATAGAATGCGGGGTCACTCCAGATGTTGCTGTCACCTTTAACCAGTAACACGCCACTTCCGCCAGACCCACCAAATATTAATCCGCCTTTTATTAATTGGGGCACGATGAGCACACCCTTTGCTCTGCTCATGTTGTCGCGAAACCATTTCATATCAGGGTCTACGGTAAAAGTATTCACTGAGTTTGTCGAAGCATCTACTAAGGCTTCTGCAGTAGCTTCATTAGCCGTTAATTGTGAAGAAGTGAGTAATAATAAACATGTAAAAAACAAACTTTGAAGTAGGCGAGTATGCATAATATTGGTCCAGTAATTTAAGCAAGAATTGACTGTAGGACTATAGTTAACCATTTTAAATGAATAAAGTTCAATTTTATTATAGTTATATTTTTATATAACGTTTTGCCCAACATGCAATATTTTCTGCAATATATTCTGCATCATGTTTTTTTGAGACCAGATGGTCAGTGTGATCTAGCGAAATAAAGCTTTTGGGATGTTTGGCTTCTGCAAAAATTTTAGCGGCTTCCTGAATTGATACGATATTATCAAAAGGTGAATGGAATACCAAAATAGGCTTGTTTAGCTTATTAATGAAATGCCGATTATTATAATCTTGTAAATCAAGAATATATTCTTTTTTAAATCTGAAGGTGTGATTAAATATTTTAACATCATCAAAGCCATCTTTGATGATTCTAGGAATATGTTCTTCAAAATGATCCAAGACATGTGCTGGACGGCTGGGTGCAGCAATGGTTGCTACGGCTTGAATATCTGTCAGCTCGTATGCAGTGGCGGCAGCAGCAATACCACCCAAACTATGGCCAATTAATAGTTGTGGTGGTAAATCTATATCCGTCAGATGTGATACGGCTGACTTGATGTCTTCTATGTTGCTAGAAAAATCTGTCGAAGTGAAATCACCTTCACTTTTTCCTAGTCCTGTAAAGTCAAAACGAAGTACTTGAATATTATGCTTGGCAAGCGCTTTGCATATTCGATAACTTGCAGCATGGTCTTTGGAGCATGTAAAACAATGTGAGAATACTGCTTGAGCAATAGGATTTTCAGCTTGATCAATTGTGCCGGCTAATAAATCACCTCGTTTACTTTTAAATGAGATTTCCATATTTAATCAACCATCTAGTCGTGCTTATTAGTAATACTTTCTGGTGGAGATTTTTCCCATGGATAACCATCTTTGCCCAGTTCATAACCAACCTTGAATAAGGCTTTTGTGTATTCAGGATCAAATGACTGTTTTGGCTTAAGATTAAATGACTTGGGAATAATGGCCAGGTTGTAATCTATGCGGTCACGAGATGCAATTGCATATATTCTATATAAGTCGCCAATAGCTTTGTTTTCAATTGTCATATTGAGTGATTTAAGTGCTATTGAATATAAATTGGTGTTGACAGGATCGTATATAGCTTGGCTGCGACCATTACGAATAATGAATAACCTGCGTTGAATCTTGTTTTCTAATTCATTAATTAAATCAGTTTCAACTAATTGCGATGGGTAAAGAAAAGCTTGTCTGGTTACTCCACCATCTACATGTAATTCAGTATATATTTTATTTTCTACTGTTACGTTAATGATAACAGGGGGAAATATTCCAGGTACTGCAGAAGAAGCTAGTAATATGTTGTGTACTAAATCAAGTGCATTAGGAAGTCCACTTAATGCAATTTCACCTATATCCCATATTACAGGTCTTCCTGCATCAAGATTTGTAGTTCCAATCCAAAGTCGCCGACCCTTCAGGTGATGTTGTGCAATTTTGTTAAGTACATCAATAGTTACATATTTTCTAAGTAAGCTTTTTAATGGGCGTGTATCCAAAATTGCACTACCACCAAATATTCCACTGAAAATTTGTGTTCGATATATATCTTCATGACCTAAGTTTGAATACACATCTAAAAGTACTTTGTCATATTCGGGTCCTAGGAATACAAAAGGAGAGGCTAGTGCACCTGCACTTACACCGGTTATGACATCAAACTCAGGACGATCACCATGTTGTGTCCAGCCTGTAATGATTCCTGCTGCAAACGAGCCATCTTCACCGCCACCGGATAATGCGAGAAAATTAATTGCAGGCCTTGTGTTTCCTGCATCTTGATATTCTAAGCGTTGCTCAAGCCAGGCTTTGATATTAAAGTTTTCTCGATACCTTTTAGTTACTTCGTCGCCCCAAAAACGAATAGAGCTTGAGTTCATGATCTCAGCTTCTGATATTAGTGGTTCTGGAACGGGTGTATGAGTAATTGAAGTTACACAACCACTAACAGAAAGCAATATAAACAATGATAGAAACTTTATATGCATATTAATAATGAAAGATTCTGTATTCAATATTTGTAACTAGGTTATTTGGCTAGAACATGTAACTGAAACATATAATTGAGACGCTTAGATAAGATATGCTGCTAAAAGATGATGTTAGTAAAAATACTTATCATATCAAAACTATTGTCGATACCGATTCCAGAAAATCATTGCAAATTTTGCCATAGTGGGAACTATCTTCTATAGTAATCATCATATGAATATCTTGTATTTTAAATTTTACATAATAGTTGCTTCTGATGATGAGGTTTTATTAGATTTATAGCAACCGGAGGAATAAATGAAAAACTTATCCATATTTCTAGCGACACTTTTTATAACCGTTACAGCAGAAGCAGCGGTCTATAATTTTTTTAATGGTGAGAAGCTGGCTGAAGCAGCGTTGGAGTGGGAGAAGTCACAAACGCATCCTAAAGACTCTGACATATTATTAGTCGTAGAATATGCGGGTTATGTGGGTGCATTGTTTGATCATTTATCAGAAAAACAACACATATGTGCACCGGATGAAATCACTAAAAACCAAGTACTAGGCTCAGTTGCAGAGTATTTAAAAAATAACAGGAAAGGACTTAAATTCTCTGGTTCAATCTTGGTAGAAAAAGCTTTATACAAAAAATATTCTTGCAAATAGTTTGTTAAATATAGATCACAACAAGCATTAAGCTTGTATTTGCGCTTAGCTAGATAAATTCTAATCTTTTTAAAAATTAGAACGTCAATGAAGATCTTCTAAGTATAGTAAAGCTAAGCAACTGCTCTTTTAAGTTGTGTATTTGCCAGGTAAAAGTCTCAGTCTCAGTCTCGTTGGCTAGTTAATCGTAAAATTCTCTGATTTAAACCCATGATGGAGTGCAATATTCCAGTATTTTCAGCATTTATTGGTTAAATTTCCCGACAAATAGCCTCAAGTATTTCTAAATACCGTCCATAATTAATTTAGTCCATTCCAGGGTGGTTTGGTCTGAATTTGATGTACGTGTTGATTAGACAATATTAGCCATACAAGGATGTAGGCAAATGATGCTATTGAAGGGAAAGTCCATTAAGGTTTTGTTAGTAACGGTGATGTGTACGTTGCTGCTTGGTATTGTGTCTGCGCAAGACCAGGATAAGTGGACTAGTTATATAGAGTTTACTGCTAAGCCCGGAAGTGATCGTTCGATTGCTAAAGGCGATCTATTTGTTCCTATACAACAAGATGAAGAGTCGCTTTTATTTGGAAATATTAAAGCCAATTTTGATGACCAAAGCTATAAGGAAGGTAATATTGGTCTAGGTATCAGAAAAATATTTGATAACTGGGTGATGGGTGGTTGGGTTTATTATGATTGGAAAGAGTCTTCTACAGATAATTCATTTGATCAGATGACTGTTGGTGGTGAATTTTTAAGTAATGATTGGGATATACGCGCGAACGCATATTTTGCTGAAAAGAAAGTTAAAGATTCAGACCGAGCAAGTATTGTTGAATTAAACGGTAACCAAATTCAAGCAAGATTGGGCGAGGAGCGGGCATTATCGGGTTTGGATTTTGAATTTGGTAAAAAACTACCTTTGTTAAAAGATTCAAGAGTTTTTATAGGTGGGTATCACTACGATGCCAATGGGTTTGAGAAAGTTAGTGGTCCAAAGCTTCGACTAGAAATGAAATTTGATGATTTGCCATTATTCTCTTCACTCTCAAAAGAATCACATTTAGTAATGGGCGCAGAGTATACAGAAGATAGTGTACGTGGTAGCGAATCATTTGGATTGGTGAGGCTTAGGATTCCCTTTGGTGGAAAAACAAATAATAAGAAACGAAATTTGAGTTCTTTGGAAAAAAGAATGATGGAAACGGTTAGGCGGGATGACGATATTATTACCAGTGAGCGACAAGGTGATGCATTAATGTCTTTGTATAACCCAAAGACTGGATTAGTGATAAATCACGTTGAAACAGTTAATTCATCAACTGCTAATGTGGCAAATATAGTTTCTAATGCAGGTGACAATAGCTTAATTATAGCAGATGGTAGTCAGGGGGTGATTGATATTGGAGGTTCTACTATTAATACATTGCCTGGCCAGATTATTGTAGGTGGTGGGCAAAGTATTGGCTTACAAGCGAAAAAACCCAACGGTAGTATTATTGATATGACTTATACCCCTGCAGGGCAAAAAGGTAATTTAAGTCGTGTCGGTAGTGGTGAACTGGTTTATGTGAATAATGATGATGATGTGACAATTGCTGGTGTTGGTCTTGAGGGTGGTAGGCCTATACGAATTAATAACTCACAAAATGTTGATGTTATAAACACCAATATATTAAGTTCAGCATCAAATCGGCAAGGTGCTTATGTTCACAATAATTCTATGGTTAATTTTGAAAATGTTTCAATTAATAATACTGGTAGACAAGCTTTATTGATGACTTCGGGCTCTACAGGCACCTTTTCTAATGTAAGTATTGATAATGCTGGAAGAGAGGGTGTGTACTTAACAAGTGGCACATCGTCTGTGTTTAATGATCTCTCAATCTCTAATACTGTATTTGAAGGATTTGAACTTACAGATTCTATTTCAAGCATTTCGAATATAAATATTACTAATAGTGGTAGAGAAGGCCTACGACTTAGAAATGGATCAACTGTTACTGCGAATGATGTTTTTATTAGTCAAACTGGATCTGAAGCGATTGAGGTTAATAATTCTGAATTGAGTTTAAGTAACTCTATCATTAAAGATATAGATATGAATGCAAATCGTGATGGAATTTATGCAACAAATAATGCGATTTTAAATTTAGATAATATTGTTATTGACAATGTTACTAGTCAAGGAATTATTGCAACTAATAATACAATTTCATCAATAAATAATACGACGATTAGTAATACTGGGCATCAAGGTTTGTACTTTTCAGGTAATTCGACTGCAAACCTAGAAAATATTGAGATTAATAATGCTGGGCGGCAAGGAATCTACAGTAATAATGCAACATTGAATGCAATGAATGTGAATATTACTGGCACCAGTAATCAGGGAGTATATTTAAATAACACAACCGCTTCTATCAAGGGTATTAATATTACAGAGACAGGGCAACATGGTATTTATTTGAATAGAAATGCTGATGTTATGATTACAGATGCTGTTATTAATGGTTCAGGAAGAGAAGGCTTGTATATTAGAGATTCAGATTTAGTTATGAATAATACAATCATTTCCGATATCACTGCTTCTGCTAATCGTGATGGTATATTTATTTACCGTGATTCAAATGTAACGCTAAATTCTGTAGATGTTTCAAATGTAACAGGTGATGGTTTGCAGGTGCAAGGTACAACTGCATTAAGCCCTGTGGTTGTTGCAAATAATATTAATATATCGAATGCAGGACGTTACGGCGTTATAAATACTAGAGGCAATCTAACATTAAATGATGCATCTATATCAAATTCAGTATTTGATGGTATATTTTCAAATAGAGGCGTGTTAACAGTAAATGCCGCTACGGTCACTAATAGTGGCCGCTTTGGTGTATATGCGCTGCGAAGCACTGCGATGTTTCAAAACTTATTTGTATCTTCCACAGCAAGGGATGGAGTATTAATAAATTTAAGCACTGCATCATTAAATCAATCAACTATTCAAAATATTGGTGATGGAGATAATGGTGACGATGCAATTCAGGTTACAAATTCTAATGTATCAGGCACTGCTAACAATGTGGGTGGCAATATAAACAATGGAATAGCATGCCGGTTCACGGGAGCTAATACAGGTTCTATTAGTTTTAGTTCTGGTCCAATTGTATCTTGTCAATAAAGTTAGTAAGTTCAAACTCAAGCTAGGCAAGTCTTAGTAGTTGATGATGTTATTTTTAAGCGCCTACTAAAAAAAATACTCTAAAATGGGCTTACTAATAGAAGTAAAAGTCCTGAAGTGTTGGATTGTAGGGCACTTTTGGCGTTATATTTTTTTTCAATTAAAAGTTGTGCGCCAGATGCCACGCAGTTATTGACTATATCATTGTTAATATTAAGATCGCTTTGTTTGGAAATTTTGGTTCCGTTTGTTAAGAGTTTTTTATTCTCTTTGTCTGCAAGGAATATATTAAATGGAAGTGTATTCTTATCAGAGTCATATGATTCAAGTCGATCTACGATTAAATTATAAGGGACACTAGCATTCTTTTCGTAACCATGATTTGCGATACAAAATGGCTTTTTAGTAGTCAAATTATTCTCGCTAATAGCATTTAAAGTTTGATGTATGGTTACTGATATTTCAACGGTAGCACTGGATTGAATACCACGTTTACCCTGTGATGCTGCGTCAACAGAATTACATGCAAGGCATATCAGAATTACAATAATGTGATAAAATAGATGTATAGATAAGCATCTATCTAGAATATTTCCAAAAAGTGTAGTGGTATATGTAATTGGGTGTTGCATGTTACTTGTCCGCTTACTGGTCATATAGATAAACAAAACCACTCAGACAAGCATGTGTTAATGCTTGATGTAAACACATCAATTATTGCTGGCGGTCCCGCTATCTTAGAAATTTGTAATGCTTTTATAAGAGATTACAAAAAATTCCTTAGACCGGTGACTTTGCGTCTCCATCTTTCAATGGATTTGCCTTTTTATACATGTCAACGTAACGGCCGTTATGCAATAAAATTGAGTTTTAAATCCTGGTTTTGTGTGACTTAGTACTAGTAATCAGATTTATTAAATTAAGAGTACTTATTTGTTATTTTTATTAAGATATCTCTAGTTTTCTGATAGTTATAGAACATTAGAAGAGAGAAGAAATTTATCTCATGTAACGCTATTGCTAATAAACTATTGTTATATAGTGCGTTAGTATTGAGCGCAGGAGTAAACATTGCAAGAACCAGTAATTAAACTAAGCTTTTAAACATTTTGATATTACTCTAATAGGTGCATTGATATAGGTGAGCCCTAAAAATTCAAGGTAATTTAAAAAGAACTTACGAGGTTGCTTGATTAGAACTTGTCGTATATTGAAACAAGAGCTTTGATTGGAGCTTTGTTTTGCTAGAGTGTGCTATGTAGAACTACTTTATTGCGTCCATCTTGCTTGGCTTGATAAAGTGCTTTGTCTGCTCTGCGAAGTAGCTCGCGACCCAGGTCAAATGTATTTTGGTCTGTATTGGGTTGCTCAATAGTAGAGACGCCTATAGAGACCGTCAGATTGCAATCTTCATCTTTTACAAAAGTGGTTTCTGCAATACTATGCTGAATTCTTTCAGCAACTTCTTCTGCCCAATCTTGACCAGATTGTTCTAGTAATACTGCAAACTCTTCGCCACCATAACGTGCAACAACATCAATGTTTCTCAATTGTGCACGTATTAATTCTGCTACTTTAGTGAGAACAATGTCTCCTGTTTCATGGCCAAAGCTGTCATTGACAACTTTGAAGTGATCAATATCAATGAATAAACAGCTTACTGATGAACGGAGTCTTTGAGCACGAGATATTTCTTCATTTAGGCGTTGGTCAAAGAATCTACGATTATTAACTCCAGTTAGGGAGTCAGTTAATCCTGCTTGTTTGAGCTTTTCTTGAGCCATTGTTGTATCTAAACACGTAGCCAGTACCGCTGCTAAATGTTCAAGAAAGTCGGTGGCATCCTGTTTGTTAAACCGTCCCGATTGAAAGCTGCCTAAATTAAGACTGCCGAGTAATTTATTTTTACGAAACAATGGCAACAATGCAACACTGCGTGGAAACTTTCGATCTGTTAAAAACAAATCATCATGCAGGGTAGCGTCAAATGAGCCGAGTAGTGGTTTTTTGAATCGACCATAAAACTTTTTGAGTTTTAAGATATCATTTGTAAAGATTAACTCGGGATAACGGCTCGTATCTTCACCAACATCGCGCAGCAATCTTTCTATATCCTGATGTTCATCATGCAAGATTATAGTTAACACATCCCAGCCAAATGTGGATTTGCTTTTATGTGCAATGAGTTGCATTAATTCCGCAAGTGAGCTGCAGCTTAACAATCTTAATTCAAGGTTTTGAAATTTTCGTAAAGTAGTTTCATTTCTGCGAGCATCATGCACTAATGATTGTAATTTATTACGTAGTGCTTCTACTTCAGTAAGTTCTTCTTCAATGCGTGGTATCGTTGGCATGGGTTGGATTAACTTGGTTGTTTTAAGCCTTCAATGGGAACGGGTGCGCCCATTGCATAACCTTGAGCATAGTCAACACCAAGTTGTCGTAGCATGTTAACCACTTCTTCACTTTCGGCACATTCTGCAATGGTGCCGATACCCATTATATGGCCAACCTGATTAATTGCTTCGACCATAGCGTGGTCAATAGAGTCATCAATCATGTCATGCACAAAACTTCCATCTATTTTCAAATAATCAACGGGAAGGTTTTTTAGATAAGTAAATGATGAAAGTCCACTACCAAAATCATCTAGTGCAAATCGGCAACCGATTCTCTTAAGTTCTAGAATTAATTGGCTCACTTGATCTAAATTACTGATTGCTGCGGTTTCAGTAATTTCAAAACAAACATTTGTGGGTTCAATAGCAGTTCGTGTGATTTCACTTTTAATAAAATCTAAAAGTGAATCGTCATTGAGCGAGTTTCCAGATAGATTAATTGCAATTTGAACTCCAGAATGCTCACCAAAAGTATCATTATATCGATTGAATGCTGTGCTAATCATCCAGCGATCTAAGCTAGTCATTAAGCCATAGCGCTCAGCTGCAGGAATAAAGCTGGCTGGCATAATTAAATCACCTTGAGGGTCTGTTAGTCTAATCAGTAATTCATAATGTAATGATTCATTATGTTTGGGTGACAAGGCTACTATTGGTTGGCAATAAATTCTGAAACGATCTTCTTGTAATGCGCCTGTGACACCTGCTGCACGCATCATTTCAGTATGCCGCCGTGTTAGCTCATCGTCTTCTTTTTTATGAATATGTAACTTATTTCTTCCATGATCTTTGGCGGTGAAACAAGCCAGTTCTGCTCGTGTTAACATATGAGCAGGATCTTGAGAGTGTTTGTCTATCGCAATCAAGCCAACGCTAATACCAATTTCAAAATGTTGATCACGCCATTTAAAAGTTGAGTTTCGAATAGTGTTGATAAGATTCTGAGCAAGTGTTTTAGCTTGTTCAGTAGTTGTATTCACAAGTAGCAAGGCAAACTCATCACCTCCCAGGCGAGCAAAGATATCAATGCTTCGCATATGTTGCTTCATATGGTCAGCAGCTTGTTTAAGAACAATATCGCCAGCAGTATGGCCTGCTTGTGCATTAATGATTTTGAATTGATTTAGATCTAGGTAGCACAGTACATGTTGCACATCATGAGTTGCTGCACTAGATATTGCACCTTCCAAGCGCAATTCAAATTCTTGTCTGTTAAGTAGTCCGGTTAAAGAATCATGTGAAGCTTGGTGACTTATTTCTTGTGTAAGCCGGTTTGTTTCTGATGAGTCTTTAAAAATTAAAACCAAACCGCCTGTTTCTATGTTTAAAGAACTGCTTGGTGTGATCGATAATTCAATGGGATGTTCGTTATTGAAGCGATCTAATAAAATTAGGTTGCCTCTTGATTCTACAGCTTTCCCAGAATCCAGGCTTTCTTTGCTTAGATTGGTAATTCGTTCTCGCGTATTGGCATCAATTAGTTTGAGAACGCTATCTACATGCTTCTCTTTTGCTTCATAACTTGGCCAACCTGTTAAACCTTCAGCAACGGGGTTCATTGATTCGACCTTGCATTCCATGTCTGTCGCAATCACACCATCTTTTAGTAGTTTTAGTGTAATACGATTTCGTTGTTGTTCTTGCTCGAGTTTGTTTTCTGTTACGGAAGTTTCGGTGACATCTTGCAAAATTAAGCTGTATACAGTTTCATCATTTTCATCCTGAAAAGCAGATGCTTTAAAATACTTGATTGTGTCGTCAGAGTGGATGAGTTTTATTTCGGGATGTATTTCTTCAGATTCATCATGGCATGAATTGATAACATGATGTAGCTTGATAATTTCAGACTGTTTAAAAATCAAAGATAAAGGCGTACCTAGAGAATCATGTTCATCTAGGTTTAGCATTTTAGCTGCAGTGCTATTCAGCCCAACGATAGTATCTTCATTGTCAATGCTAAGTAGGCCAATGGCTGCTGCTTGCATAATAGTATCTAGCTTATGCTCTGAGTTTTGTTCGGGTGTTATAGGAATAATTTTAGATGTAATAGAAGAAGATTCGTCAAACTTGATTAAGTTATTTTGTTCTGTATTAGGGTTATCTAAAGAGGTCTTTAATGCAGCAGGAAGTGCTTTAATGTCTGCTGTTGACCACATGTCTATGCTTTTTGAAAGTAAAGGTGATGCCTGGATCGTTTGATCCATATGATCAAAGTCGCTTGGTTTGCGTAGTAAGAATATTTTTATAGATTTATCATGTTCAAGAATCCAGTTAACGACTTGTAATGGTTCTTTTATATGATGTCCAAGTACAATGGCTTTGCTATCGATACGACTGCCTTGCAAAATGTCTGTGAGCTGCTGTTCGCTTGCTAAATTTGATATCGCAAGGGGCGGCGGGGTATGGCGACATAAGTACGTCCATAAATCTTTGCCAACATTAACTAAAGAAACTTTTACAGCCATATTTGAGTGTTGGCTAGTATCTTCAGGTTCTTGCGTATGATTTGCACTTGCTTTGTTTTTGAAGTGTTTGTCGATTGTTCGAATCACGAGTTAAATAAGTCTTCCTGTGAGCTGGCTTTTACGTATTGCCGAATCCATTGTCTTACAAGCCTTGAAGCACTATCGTCTTCATCTTTAACCATTTGCATGAATTCATCACGGAGATCACGTGAGATCCTTACTTGTAACAAGGCTGAATTTTGTGGTTTTTTTTCTAGTGGTGCTGTCATTTCATTATCATTCGAATATCATGATAATAGTATGACAAAGTTCTCATAACTATACAAAAAAAGTGGTTTGAGAAGATCTCGGAACGTACTGATAAATATAGAAGCATCGTTAATCTAGGGATGAGAGCGTATAAATATTAGAATATAAGGAAAAACTAATAAATAAAAGTATGATTACTCCTAAATTAAGCTATATATCCCATGGATAATTTGCTGAGGCTGCTCAATATTATGCAAGTGCTGCGCGACCCAGAACAGGGTTGTGCCTGGGATATCAAGCAAACATTTTCATCCATCGTGCCTTATACCATTGAAGAGGTGTACGAAGTGGCTGATGCAATTGATCAGCAAGATTTTGAGCATCTTAAAGATGAGCTGGGTGATCTTTTATTGCAAATAGTTTATTACGCGCAGATGGCAAGAGAGCAAAATCTTTTTGATTTCGAAGCTGTGGCGGGAGGTATATGTGACAAGCTAGTACGTCGTCATCCACATATCTTTGATGAGCAAAATTTTGATGGAGATAAAGAATGTGCTGATAAAACGTGGGAGCAAGTCAAACATCTAGAGCGTAATGAGAAAGCTGGAACAGATACCACTAGTTTGCTAAACGACATCCCATTGGCACTACCACAGTTAATACGGGCAAAAAAAATTCAAAAGCGTGTAGCAAGCGTTGGTTTTGACTGGCCAGAAATTTCTGGAGTGATTGAAAAAGTAGAAGAGGAGTTAGCTGAACTAAAAGAAGTTATCCATACTGATAACAATTATGAAGCACTAGAAGAAGAATTGGGTGATTTACTTTTTTCTATAGTGAATCTTGGTAGGCATTTAGATGTTAATGCTGAAGAAGCATTACGCAAAGGAAATAAAAAATTTATTAAACGCTTCCAGTATTTAGAAGAAAAAATAAAATGTGAAGATGGAGATATTCAAAAGTACAGTCTTTCAGAACTAGAAGAGTGTTGGCAGCAAGCAAAGCAAGCTACTCGTTCATAAAACGCATAGAAAAATCTATTGCTTGCACATGTTTAGTGATAGCACCTATAGAGATAAAATCGACTCCTGTTTTTGCAACTTCACGAATATTTTCTAATGTCATATTGCCCGAAGCTTCAAGTTTCTTTTTACCATCTGTGAAAGCAACAGCATTCTCTAATTCAGATAAAGAAAAATTATCAAGCAAGATTACATCTGTTTGGCTACTTAAAGCCTCTTTTAGTTGGCTGGAATTTTCCACTTCAACTTCCAGTTTTATTGAAGGGTACTGTTGTTTGGCTTCGTTTACTGCTTTTGAAACGGAGCCTGCAGTGGTGATGTGATTTTCCTTAATGAGTATGGCGTCATATAAGCCCATGCGATGGTTTGTTCCACCGCCGCATCGTACAGCATATTTTTGAGCATAACGCATACCGGGGAGTGTTTTTCTGGTGTCTAGTATTTGTGCGTTGGTGCCCGCTATTCGATCTACATATGTTTTGGTTTTAGTGGCAGTGCCAGATAAGGTTTGCAAGAAGTTAAGTGCAGTTCTTTCACCTGTAAGGATGGCTTGTGCATTGCCATTGAGGTTGCACACTATTGCATCTTTCTCTAAAGGTGCGCCATCGTTTACTTGCCAGTCAATGGTGATATTGGTGTTGAGTTTATGAAAGGCTAACTCAAACCATTGTTGCCCGCAAAGGATAGCCTCTTCACGACTAATGACTGAAGCAGATATGGTCTCGTTGTTATTGAAAGATGCTGCGGTGACATCTCCAGTGCCAATATCTTCTTCAAGCGCTATATTGACCGAATCGTTGATGGTTTTTAAAGCATCCTTGCTATGGTTGGATAAATTCATTCCTTATTTCCAGATTTTTTATAGGATTATAATTCAATTTTTATGTAAGTATTCTTTAGTCACTTTAAATATGATTGGGCTAAGTACTGCCAATGCAATTAAGTTTGGAATCGCCATGAATCCATTCATTACATCAGCTAAAAGCCAAACTAGATCCAGTTTAATCATCGTGCCAGAAAGTGTAGCGGCAACCCATAATATTCTATAAGGAACAATTATGTTTTCTCCGAATATGAATTCAGCACACCTTTCTCCGTAGTAACTCCAACCTAACAGTGTTGTAAATGCAAAAATAACCAAGCCAAAGGTTACTATATAATTGCCACCACTTATGCCTTGCCCGTAGGCGAGTGTTGATAAGGAAGCTCCGGTTTCACCACTCGTCCAGGCGCCAGTGAGCAATATCACTAACGCTGTCATGGTGCATATAATTATAGTGTCAATGAAGGTTCCCAGCATGCCGATCATGCCTTGGCGAACCGGATCATTGGTTTGTGCAGCAGCATGAGCAATGGGGGCGCTACCTAAGCCGGCTTCGTTTGAGAAGACGCCACGCGCTACACCAAAACGGATCGCAGCCCAAACTGCAGCACCTGCAAAACCACCGGTTGCTGCGGTTCCGCTAAATGCGCTGGAAAAAATTAAATTGAAAGCATTTCCAATTTCTCCAAAATTACTAAATATTACGATTAGAGAACCTAATATATAAGCAGTCGCCATGAGAGGCACTAGCTTGCTTGCAACTACACCAATTCGTTTTATTCCCCCAAGGATCACTAATGCAACTAATATTGATAGAATAATACCTGTAAGGAGTGGGTCAATGTTGAAATTAGTATTGAGTGCATCAGCTACAGAATTTGACTGCACCATATTACCAATTCCAAATGCAGCGACGGTTCCAAATAGAGCAAAAAGAAAGCCTAGCCATTTCCAGTTTTCGCCAAGGCCATTTTTTATATAATACATTGGACCACCAACATACTTACCGTTTGCATCGACTTCGCGATACTTTACTGCTAGAACAGCTTCACCATATTTTGTGGCCATGCCAAAAAGCGCAGTAATCCACATCCAAAAGATGGCGCCAGGTCCTCCTAAAACAATTGCGGTCGCAACGCCCGCAATATTCCCCGTTCCAATTGTTGCAGAGAGCGCGGTCATTAGCGCTTGAAAAGGAGAAATATCTCCCTGATCTTTATCGGCTTTACCTGATATTAATAATTTAAAACCATAGAAGATTTTTCTCCATGGCATGAGCTTGAGACCTATTGTTAAGTAAACGCCAACACCGAGCAGTAAGGCCAACATAATTGGGCCCCAAATAAAGTTACTTAGCGAATTCAAAAGCGATGTTAGTGCTTCCATTGGCTCATCCTTCTACCTTGCTTTTATAAATTATTTTGGAATTATTATTAAAAGCATATTTGTTATTCTAATTAAATTGCTTCTAAAAAATGCTGTAATCTCAATCAGTCTTATTGTATTGAATAAGCGGTCAGTTAGACAGTTTCATTGCGTAATGCTACTCTGATTCAAGCATGATATCTAATAGGTCCTCCTTTGAGTAGTAAGCGTTTTAAGATACAAAGCTTATCTTTTCAAGATACAGCAAAAACGCTGCAACAAGATGTTCTGGATGGTCTTATTGAAAGTCCACGCAGTCTCCCACCAAAATATTTTTATGATGAGAAAGGCTCAAGCCTTTTTGATGATATATGTAATACGCAAGACTATTATCCAACGCGAACAGAATCAGCTTTGTTGAGCAAGCATGCAGCAGAAATTATTAATTTAGTTGATCCAAAAATATGTACCGAGCTAGGTGCGGGTACTTCTACGAAAACAGAAAAATTATTAGAACTTTTATGTTCAAACAAAGAGTCTTTTATTTATCAAAGCATTGATGTTTGCGAAGAGGTATTGATTGAGTCTGCAAGTCGATTGCTTCAAAAATACAATAACTTATATATTGAATCTGTTGCTGGGGAATATGTTCCTGCAATACAGTTAATCCCCAAGCATGTAGCAGAAACGCTGTATTTGTTTATTGGCAGCTCGATAGGCAATTTTTCAGAGCAGCATTCTATAGAGCTCCTCTCTGAGGTGGCGAATAAAATGAATAAAGAAGACTATTTTTTAATAGGTATGGACCGGGTAAAAGATCAAAAGATACTCGAGCAAGCATATAATGATAGTGATGGTGTTACAGCAAAGTTTAATTTGAATGTTTTGAATGTGCTAAATGAAACACTAGGTGCAGATTTTAATTTAGATAAATTTTCACATCAAGCAATCTATAATGAGCAACAACAGCAAATAGAAATGTATTTAATTTCTCTTTGTGATCAGGAGATAGATTTCCCTTCATTAGGTAAAAAAATAACTTTAAAAAAGAGTGAAAAAATTCTCACAGAAGTGAGTCGTAAATATACTAAGCCCACTATAAGTAAGTTGCTTAATAAAAGTGGTTTAGAGGAAGTGGCTCATTTTGAACCAGTTGATGGGTTTTTCTCTTTAGTGTTAGCTAAAAAAGCATAATAGAAAAATATTTTTCATTTGGATTTAATTTATCAATATAATTTTAAGACAAAAGATTTTCCATTAACGCTTTTTGAGCGTGCAAGCGATTTTCTGCTTCATCCCAGACTACGCTTTGCGGCCCATCTATAACCTCAGCTGTGACTTCTTCGCCTCTATGCGCAGGTAAGCAATGCATGAATAATGCGTCTTTGTTTGCAAGTGAAAGAAGTTCTTTGTTTACTTGGAAATCTTGGAAGACTTTTTGTCTTTCTTGTTGCTCTTCTTCTTGGCCCATACTTGCCCAGACATCTGTAACGATTAAATCAGCATTTTTCACCGCTTCACTAGCTTCATGTGTGATAGATGTTTTGGATTTTGTCTGCTTGATAAATGCAGGGTTTGGACTGTATGTTTTTGGGCAAGCAATATTTAACTGAAAATCAAGTTGCATAGCCGCATTCATGTAGGAGTGGCACAT
>CAZFEP010000016.1:0-26131 GCA_964517365.1 uncultured Thiotrichales bacterium
CTTCGCCTTCAAATGAGTCTTTGTCTGTCATTTTTAAGTAATACCCAAAAAACTTAAGTATGCCTAAACCTGTCATCATGCCCAGAACCGGAGGGAGGTGTAAAAAGTTATGTGTGCTTACCGCCATCGCTATAGTTAATAGGAATAGCATGACCACTACCCATGCGCCCTTTCGTAATATGACTTCTTTATGAATACCTTCCGGTTTAGAGTTTGGAATAAAGAAACTTAAAATTACAGCAGGGACTATCCAATTAACCACGGAAGGGGTAAATAAAACAAAGAACTCCTGGAACTCAACAATTCCTTTTTGCCAAACCATTAATGTGGTGATATCACCAAATGGGCTGAATGCTCCACCAGCATTGGCTGCTACGACAATATTTACGCAAGCAATGCTAACAAATTTGGTGTTAGTGCCACCCACAGCCATTGCTACAGTTGCCATGAGTAAAGCGGTAGTAAGGTTATCAGCGATAGGTGAAAGGCAAAAAGAAGCCACACCTGTTACCCAGAAAACGCCTTTCAAACTGAATCCTTTTTTCAATATCCATGCACGCAACCAGTCAAATATGCCACGCTCATACATGGTGTTGATGAACGTCATGGCGGCTAGTAAAAATAGAAACAGTTCTGCAAACTCTAGAATGTTATGTCGAACGAGTATTTCTGCAGTGTGTTTATCACCATGTGATATGTAAACCAGGGCTACGATTAGCCATATTATTCCTGCAGATACTAAAACGGGTTTGGATTTCCTTAGGTGCAGTTGTTCTTCTAAAATTACCAGTGAATAAGAGGCGCCAAAAATGACTAATGCTAATATTGCAGCCCAGTGAGAAGTAAAATTCTGAATGCCATGTGAAGCATCTGCTGCATATGCATTCATAGGGGCCAGTATTGAAGCAAGAATAAAAATAAGGCTGAATGAGGTCTTGTTGGCTCTATGCATTTTCATGGGTATGTTTTCACTTGTTAGACTGAATGAGTAACGTATCGGCAGAATGGTACAAATATTAATTATTTTGCCCGATTGGAAAATTTTGTGTTTGGAGAGGTCATTTATTAAGTTATTTTAAATATAAACGGTCAGTATTTAGTGATGTATATACTTTAGTGAAAATTATTGATCTTTAGGTAAATTAAGTAAATTTAAAAATTTCTAAAGTCTTTGCTGTATAATCTCGCGCCTTTAAACCAATAGTAAACAGCATTTATAAAATTTAATACTAAGGAGCTTAATACATGTCAGAGAGAATAGTTATGAGAGTGGGTGAATCGCTCGTTGCAGGTGGTCCGGCAGGCACTGCTGCAGAACCTGAAGTGATCATTGGCGAGTTAGATGGCCCGGTTGGCACAGCCTTTGCGACATTACTTGGAGATCAAGTCAAAGGGCATTCTAGAGTACTGGCTATTATGAATACCGATATTCAAGTGCGCCCTGCTACCTTGATGGTGAGTAAGGTTACGGTTAAAGATGAACGATATACGAATATTTTAATGGGTACCGTTCAGGCTGCGATTGCTAACGGTGTGCTAGATGCAGTTCGTGCGGGTGATATTCCAAAAGAAAAGGCGAATGATATCGGAATAATAGTTTCAGTATGGTTGAATCCATTAGTCGCTAAAGCAGATGACTTAGATCATAAGATATTATTTGATATTCATCGTAAAGCGATGGCGGGTGCTATCCATAAAGCAATGAATAATGAACCTGATATTGATTGGCTGTTAGAGAATCAAGAAGAGATTACACATAAGTACTATCAAATGGGCTTAGACGGAAAAATCTAAATAAAACAATAGTTATAAAATAAAGTGGTTATTGCATGTTTATGTTCGTAGCCACTTTCTTTAGAACCACTTTCTTCAGCTGAAATATTTACTAGATACTATTCAGAAGACTCAATTTCATAGCAAGGTGTATAGCCAGCGGTTGAGATTTTCATTCTTTGCATGGCTGCAAAAGATTGAAGTAGCGATGATAAGGGTTTTAGTATTTTTTGGTCGCCTTTAATTTTTAATGGGCCGTTGCTTTCTACCGCTTTAATACCTTCTTCTTTTACATTACCTGCAACGATGCCTGATAATGTATTACGAATATTTGCTGCAAGTTGAAAGTTTTCTTGGTCATGATGCAACTCTAGTGCAAGCATGTTTTCATGGTTTGGGACGAATGGAATTTGCATAATCGGATCTATGTTAAGTGTCCAATTAAAGTAATAAGCATCATTTTTACTTTCTCGATATTCTTTAACACATTTTATTCCATTTTGAATTTCTTTTGCTACAGCATTAGGATCGTCAATTATTATTTTATAAAAACTTTGTGCCTCTTTTCCTAATGTATTCAGAATAAATTGATCTATTTCTATGAAATAGTCTTTTGCACTTTCTGGTCCCGTAAAGATAAGAGGAAAAGGTATATCCTGGTTGCTAGGATGCATTAAAATTCCTAACGTATAAAAGATTTCTTCTGCCGTGCCAACCCCCCCTGGAAATACAATCATTGCATGTCCAAGACGTACAAAGGCTTCTAGACGTTTTTCTATATCTGGTAAAATGACTAATTCATTTACAATAGGGTTGGGTGGTTCAGCTGCAATGATTCCAGGTTCTGTTAGTCCTAGATATTGTGTTGTTTTGATGCGTTGTTTGGCGTGCCCAATCGTTGCTCCTTTCATAGGGCCCTTCATGGCACCCGGGCCGCAACCTGTACAAATATTTAAGCCACGTAAACCCAACTGGTAGCCGACTTCTTTAGAATAATCATATTCTTTTCTTCCTATCGAATGCCCACCCCAGCACACTACTAAATTGGGTTCCGAATTGGGTTTTAGAACATCCGCATTGCGAAGAATGTGGAATACAGCATCTGTAGTTCCTTCAGATGTATTCAAGTCTAATTTTGGATTAGAATATATTTCACCATTAACATAAAGGATATCGCGCAATACCGTAAAAAGGTGCTCACCAATGCCTTTGATTATCGTGTTGTCAACAAATGCACTTGCAGGTGCATTCTTAAGTTTCAGACTGATGCCTTTTTCTTCTTGGACCAATGTGATTTCAAAAGATTGATATCTTTCTAGTAGTTCTTTGCCATCATCTAAAGGGTTGCCACAATTCAGTACAGCAAGTGAGGAATTGCGAAATAACCTGTACAAGCCCGTTTGACTGGTGTCGAGCAATCGACTTACTTCTATTTTAGAAAGAACGTCTAATTGACCATCAGGATATACATGCGCATCAATTACTTCATATTTCATTTGTATGACTTTATTTGCGAAAATTATTTTATAGTCTAGTAAACTAATTGCTAGATTTGTGATCTATTATTCAATACTAAGGAGTTTGACATGGCAAATGAAGGTTATCATGAACCGGTAGAGGAAATATCAGATGAAACGCGAGACATGCATCGAGCCATTACTTCATTGATGGAAGAGCTTGAAGCGGTCGATTGGTATAACCAACGCGTGGACGCCTGCAAGGATGCCGATCTGAAAGCAATTCTCGCTCATAACCGCGATGAAGAAAAAGAGCATGCAGCAATGGTATTAGAGTGGATACGCCGTAAGGATCCAGTGATGGATAAGGAATTAAGGGATTATCTATTTACTGAAAAAGAAATTGCGCATAAATAAAAACTAATAGTGAAGATCATATGAAAGTGTGTGATCAATGCTAATCAATATATTTAAAATTTTAAATTATGATTTTTCGACAATTATTTGAATCTAGCTCATCTACTTATACCTATTTGATTGCCTGCAAGGAAAAAGGTGAAGTAGCGCTAATAGACCCTGTGTTAGAGACTGTTGACCGTGATTTAGAAATTATCCGCCAATTAGGGTTAACACTTACCTATACAATTGATACACACATACACGCAGACCACCTCACCAGTGCAACGAAACTTAAAGCATTAACAGACTGCAAGATTGTATATCCAAAACAAACAGACTTACCCTGTGCAGACTTATATGCTGAAGAGGGTAAGGTCTTTAAAATTGGCTCTATTGCGTTACACCCATTGTTCACCCCTGGCCATACAGATCATCACTATGCTTATTTAATTGATCAAGGCGTTCAGCAAAGAGTATTTACGGGTGATGCGTTATTGATTGATGCTTGCGGACGTACAGACTTTCAATCCGGTGATGCAGGCCAACTTTTTGACAGTATTCAAAATAAGTTATTCTCTCTTCCTGGTGAAACGCTGGTTTATCCTGCCCACGATTATTCAGGCCGACATGTATCAAGCATTGCTCAAGAGATGTCTCGCAATCCTAGATTAGGTAATGAGATGCCTAAAGATGAGTTTATTAAAATTATGGATGGGCTGGATTTGCCTTACCCGAAAAAAATAGATTTTGCAGTGCCCGGTAACGAGGCATGTGGTGTGTGTCCTCCTAATGTGCCAGATTACCTACGCAGTCCTTGTGAAGTGAGTGATCAAGGCTGAAGCTGATCTTTTCTAATTTAGCTAACCTAACCTAACCTGGTCTAGCTAGCCTGGTCTAACTAAAATCAAATAATCGATTGGTATTTTATTGATTATAGTCGCATTCACCATAAAATTGGCTAGGAATAAGTTGGCTATCCAGAATGGTATTGCGGCTATGAGCAGACTTTCCATGTATGTCTACGGTTGTGGTGAGTACATTACCAATTTCATTGACCTCAACAAACGTAAAGCCTCCACCTGTTGGGTATAACTTTACATCAGATACATTATTGCTTCGTATTACTTGAGCCATGCTGTTTTCAATGTCTACCGTGAATACTAATTGCATGATTTCAGCAGTGGGCTCAACTTTTTTTACGGAAGCAAAGGTATCGTAATCACAAGTAATGGTAGTGAGTGCAGAATATGCATTCTGACTTATAATAAAGAGGATGATAATCTTGAAAATAAATGCTTTCATGATAATAGGTGGTATCTAAACACTATATAAGAAGGTTAGTGTATATATCGGCCTATTAACCCTAATCTTAAACCTGAGTCTTAAATTCATTAGTCTTATTCAAAATTCATGCTTATTTCTCAAAAAGATATACTTGAATGCAACCCGCCATTTTTAATGCGATTGTCAAACAGTGCGTGGCAGTTAGTTGAGAATGTGGTCTTACATGAAGCGCGTTACTGTCTAACGATTATAGAAAAAATTGACGGGAAATTTTCAAAACGCCTCATTCAACTGGATGAAGCACCTTTTCATGTTGGTGAAGATGTATGGGAGCTGGATTACGGCTCGACACTTATGACGTTGCGTCATGAATCACTTACTGAACACCCAGCAAAACAAGTATGGCAGGATTATCTAAATCATCGTTAGACAATCATTTTCTATTAACTAGCTAGTTTAGTAGCTAATTTAAACGCTAGATTATAGGGCGCCGTTGCAATTGCAGTCTGCAAAGATAAATACAAATAATCCGATTAAATAAATAATTGAAAATCCAAACAAGCGTTTTGTGCTTTGATGAGTAATAGGCTTGCGTGCGAAGTCGATTGTCAATATCAAATAGATTGTACTTAGCACTAATGCTGCCACTAGATAAACAGGGCCTGCAAGATCAAACCAGTACATGGTAGTACTAATCGGTATGAGTATGATGGTGTAAACCAACATTCTAAACTTGGTGACTTCGGTACCGCTTACAACGGGTAGCATGGGTAAGTTGGCGCGCTTATATTCATCTGCACGCAATAATGATAACGCCCAGAAGTGCGGTGGCTGCCAAATAAACATAATTAAAAACATCACCATGGCTTGCCAACTGACATCGTTGGTTACCGCAGCCCAGCCAATAACAGGTGGTAATGCGCCAGCCACTCCACCAATCTCTGTGCAAAGTGGTGAAGTACGCTTTAACCAGATGGTATAAATTGCTACATAGAAAAAGGTAGTGCCTAATGCTAAATACGCAGTCAATGGATTGACTAGATAAAATAAAACAGCAAATGATGAGATACTTAATAAACCACCTAGCCATAAAGCTTGTTGTGGTTGAAGCCTTGAAGAAGGTAGCGCACGTGTTCGTGTGCGTGCCATAAGTTTGTCTACTTCACGATCTACGTAATTGTTTAATGCACCACTCGAAGCAGAGGCAAGTCCTGTACCAATCAGTGTATAAATAACTAGATCTAATGGTACATAACCACCACCAGCTAGCCACATCCCGGGAAAAGTGGTGAGCAAAACGACTAATCCAATGCGAGGTTTGCATATCTCGAATAAATCGCTTGCTTGTGTACGAACCGATGAAATGGTTGCGTTCAAAATACTAACTCCTAAATTTAGCGCGTAGTATAACGGGTTTAATCTTAAGAAACTGGCGATTTGGTTATATCCTTAAAGGATAGATTATGATGTATTAATAACTATTTCTTTAGAAATAGAGCTTGATGAAGGTGCATATATGAATGGGATTAGTAGGTCAGTTTTAGTACGTTGCAGGTGACCAAAATATGCGGTTGAAATAATATCCAATGATATGTGTACCAATTGTATTGAAGAGATTCGGTTTCATTATCTCCTTTCAGGCATGCTTTGATAAGGACAAAGCGCTCTATTTATTATCAGTTTTTGTGAATATTCAACACTTATCGTACAGGACAGTACCTTGTCGAAACTGCTGAAAATTGAAAGGCTAATGTGCAGTTAAATAAATTCTGCAAGTGTATTAATTAGTAAAATTGATTGGTAAGAAGTCTAAGCTGGCTGTGATGCATAGATGATTGATGGAGTACTAGATAAATGTCATCGCTATGGGCTGTATTGTTGCGCTTATAAATATTGGATTTTAAACATGAAGCAAAAATATAACGCAATGCATAATATTTTTGCTTCAAGTGACTAGAGTGTGCGTGCTAACTCTCTAGTCTTTTTAGAGGGCTGAATGGGTTAAAGTATTGAATATCTGTTGCTACGAGTTCTGCTTCAGGATGTTTTCTAGCCATCACTTCTTTTACGGCGTTCTCTTGGTTTTTCCAAACATATATAAGAATTAAGTATTTTCCTTGTTCAAGGTCGTCACTGAATTTAGCAAGCTTTTTGTTTTCACTGGCAACGCCCGCAAGGCCACCTTCCCAGATTCCAAATAAAGTGAATAAACCTATCACTATTAAATATACGAACTCTGGCATACTAGGGCCAAAGGGTTTGAAGTACATTAATGCGCCTGCAGCAAATACGCCTACGATAAAACCTATTAAAGCACCTATGCCTCCATTACGAAGTACATCTAACGTTTCCAGATAATTACTGGAGTGAACTTGTTCTTTGCTTAGTCCTGTTTCGTTTTTACTGACAACGTGAATAAACCAATCATTAATACCAACTTCTTGTAAGTCATCAGATATTTGTTGTGTGCTTTTGAGTGTGTTTGAAAGATAGTAATTAGTTTTCATGATAATTATGTCTCCAAAAAAGCATTCTTAATCTAAATTATTAAAATAGAAATGCCACGTTATTTTATTAAATGATAATCTTTAATAAATCATTTTATCTGGGTATAAATCTATAGATAATTCAGTGGAATTGAAAGCATATAATAATTTAATGCGTCTCATATGTAATTTATATCAGTGCATCATAATCAGGTTATTAGTGAGATAATGTCTATTAACATAGCCAAGATATAATTATTTTATATGTGCTTCATAGATTAATTTTAAAAGAGCTATGTTAATTTAGTTTGTGGGTGTTGGAGTGGATTATGAATTTTCGCGTTGCTTCATTTAATGTATTAAACCTTGTTCGCCCAGGTGTGCGTTATTATGATTTACGCCCTCATTCAGATGAGGAGCATGAGCAAAAAATAAAATGGATCGCACAAACATTAGATCGTAGCCAGGCAGATATTGTGGGCTTTCAGGAAGTGTTTAGCAGCTCAAGTTTAGAGTCTGCGGTTTCTCATTCTCAGCATTTCACTAGTCAAGTGAAAGGCCAAACTCAAGGCCAAATTCAAGGGCAAGAGCAAGGTCATGTAAAAGTTTTATCACCCGGTGCAGATGTAGATAATAATGAAGAAGAGGGCAAAGCATTACGACCAAAAGTGGGTTTAGCCAGTCGTTTTGAAATTAAACATCATGAGTCGATCATAGAGTTTCCATCCACTGCAGATTTTCAAATACCGAGTAAATCTCCTGAAGGTATTGAACAGCTTATTGATGTTCCCATCAAACAATTTGAACGCCCACCACTGCGAGCTGAAATATTAATTCCAGGCTCAGAGATTACGGTTATCGTTTATGTCGCCCATCTGAAATCTAAACGACCTATCTATAAAGAAGATGAAGATCGAGAAAACCCAGTTCATCGCGCTTTAGGTTCATTGCGTGCACAAATGATACGCACTTTAGAGGCTACTGCATTGCGGGCACGCATTGTTAATGACATCGAAAAGAACAGACAGCCATTAATCATGTTAGGTGATCTGAATGATACGGTTGATAGCACCAGTACCCAAATCATT
Source organism: uncultured Thiotrichales bacterium (assembly GCA_964517365.1). Taxonomy (GTDB): domain Bacteria; phylum Pseudomonadota; class Gammaproteobacteria; order UBA4575; family UBA4575; genus JABDMD01. The sequence goes on from CAZFEP010000016.1 coordinate 8,488, forward strand.
GCTGGGCAAGCGCCCCATTTTAGATGGCCTGCAAAAATTAAACGTATGTACTGGGATGTGCTGTTGTATAGCACTAATACTATTCAAACACGGCAAGATTTAAAGGATTTCAGTTATACACATATACATCATGGCCAACGTGATGTGTTGGATCATATTTTAGTGTCACAAGAATTTTATCACCGCAATTCAAAACGTGTAGGAAAGGTAACGTATCAACATATCTTTAATGACCATCTATTTGATTGGTCGTTAACAGAGCGAGAGCCTAGTCGTGTGATGTCAGACCATGGCGTTCCAGTGGCTGAGATTGAGTTGGATAAAAAGTAATGGTTATTTATAACCCAAAGTTAATGTCATGTTTCGTATAAATCAATTTAATACAAATAAAATATTTATAATTCAAAAATAATTTTTGTATAATTTAGTATTAGTTGATTGTAAATATGCTGATACCCCCTATTCCAAGTAATGAGTCATTTCGCTTACAAGCATTGCAAGCGCTCAATATCCTTGATTCTCCTCCAGATGAGAGAATTGAGTTGCTCATAAACAGTGCGGCTCATGCATTTAATGTTCCAATTTGCTTAGTTACTCTGGTTGATAAAAATCGTCAGTGGTTTAAATCAGTTGTTGGTTTAGATATTCAGGAAACACCGAGATATATGTCATTTTGTGCTCATGCAATATGTGAAAATATTACCAGCGACTTAAATTCCCATATATTTGAAATTAGGGATACAAGTGTAGATGTTCGTTTTATTGATAATCCACTTGTAATTCACAAGCCTTGGATTCGTTTTTATGCTGGATATATTTTACAGTCAATAACACATTTAAATCTTGGAACTGTCTGTTTAATTGATACTAAACCTAGAACGCTAACTGATTTTGAAAAACAAGTTCTAATACATATGGGTGCAACTATTGAGAGCTTGATAAATGGTTATCCATATAGCACTGAATGACTCCTTATGATCCAAAAGTAGGAATTCAATAAAGAACAGGCTCTGCATTAGCCGTTCCCAGTGCCACAATTATTTCAGGATTGTTTGAGCATATGGAGACCTCTACTTCGGGAAAGTTAGATTGTGATTCTATAGTTTCAGTAGTGAATGTAACGTGGTCACCGGGAGAAAATTCTCTCCAGTATTCGAGCTTAGATGTTTCCATTGATAAGAAAATGTAGTTGGCAACGATCAAACTGTCATCTAATAGTCTAATTTTTATATCCGGCATATCGAGTGCAATGCCGTTTGTGTTTTCTTGACCAAGTTCGTTATTTCTGACTGTGCCTGACCAAGTCACATTATTGCCAATAAAAAGAGTCGCAATTTCCTCTTTATGCATGCCATCAATATGATGTTTTACTACTTCCTGTACAAACTTTTCCCAATCATTTTGCCATATATTCATATAAGACGTGAGTTGAGTAGTTTAAGGATAGTTAAATACAAGGAAGGTCTGCTTTGCGAAAAAATACTATTCACAGTACTTTCTAATGATAATCAAGTATTGTGTTTATTAATTAAATTGAGAATGAACGCATTCATGAAGTTCGATGCCATTTGGTATAGGGGCGTGTGTACCGAAACCATATGTAATCTCTATGCCAGAGAGGTAGCCACGGTCATCAGTGAACACAAGAAAATCTACAACATCATCCATATTTGTTTTAAAAGCCATTTCAAAAAATAAGCCACTACCTGAAGAGAGTGGATCAAGATCAGCATCATCACTAATTTCAATTTCAAATGAATTGCAGCCGCATGTACATAAATTTACTATTTTTCCTGCTAGGGCATGTTTTCTAAATAAATCTCTATCAGGAAGTTCAAAGTCATAGATAAATTTTATCCATTTAGTCGCTTGAATTACGTTGTTTTCCATTTTATTTACTAAGCTGGTTCGAAATATCCGTACAAAGTTGATCTAGTAACAGGGCAAGTTGTGTTACCAATTCTGTGTATCCTGGTTTGGTTAGCGGTGCTTGGTATGAAAAAGGCTGTGATACATGGTTTATTTTCCAGTAGCCACTTATTAATGCATTCCCTTCATGTGTGCCTTGAAATTGATGAAACTGTATTTCAAGCATTTGTGTAGTTTCATTTGAGTTATCGATTCCAAGAGATTGGGTAATGTAGCGATGCAGATTTTTTTTCAGCGGCTCGGCCCAACGATGATAATGAGCCACTTCTATTTCATGTTGATTAGTTTGTAATACGATGCCGGGTTGATCTAGGAATTTAGCCAATTGAATGGGTTGTAGAGCAATAGGGTGTTCAGACTCAATAGTTTGCGAGGTGCTGGTTCGGGTGCTAGAGCTTTGGTTTTCTTCATACTGTTGGCCAAAGTTTGAACTTGGGTCTAAAACAAAATAATGGGTTTGTGTTTTTGGTGTGCTTGCACATGCGGAGATCAATACAATAAAACCTGTCAGACCTATCAACTGTAATGACATAATTATTTTATTAAATTCTTTCATAAGCAATAAAGATTTATTGGCCTGCTGGTGGTTGTAGATCAGGGGTTTTTTGTTTAGAAAAGATTAATGAGTTCGGTTTGGATTCAATTTCATGTGATAGATGCTCGACACTTTTTAAGGTTGAATTAAGTTGTTCAATACTGCTACTCAGATCTTGATATAAATCAGAGTTTGGGGAAATACCTTGTAAAGTGGTTTGAAGCTCGGCTAGGACTTTATTAAACGATTCTGGTAATTGTTGAGTGTCAGATTGTGCGAGAATATTATTTAACTCATTGATCGATTGATCTGCTTTGGTTAGCGTATTTGTCACTTGTTTCATAGTTGCATTAGCTTCTTGTAAAACCGGGCTGAGAGGCAATTCGTTTAAGGTATCCAATAGGTTGGTTACTTTGTTCTGAATTTGTTCTAAGCCTGTAGAAACTGTAGGGATGGTTTTGTAATTTCCGATAGTGGTTATGCTGGCGGGATCTTCTTTTTCAAAAAAATCAAAGGATACGACCAGTGCTCCGGTTAACAAGTTACCTGCGGTCAATGTTGCACGCATTCCAGCTGCTACACTTTTTTCTATATCGGCTACCGCTTTAATTTTGGCCTCCTGTGTATCATTGCCCAACCATCTACCAGGCTCTAAATGTATCAGTACGGGAATTTGTGGCGAACGATCTTTGGTTCTGGCGTCATCTATCGTTAAGTATTCAAAAGATACGCCTTTAACAGTACCAATTCGTAAACCACGATAGAGAACAGGAGCGCCTTCCACTAGGCCGTAAACAGATGAGTCAAAAAGTAATAAATATTGTGCATAATGCTCATAGGGGTTTTCATTTATGCTGGAGGCGTTTGCATAGAGTTTGAATTCATCAAAATTTTCAACATTATTACCGGGACTGGCACCGCTTGGAAGGTCAAAAGAAATGCCTCCTACTAATAATGATTCTAATGAACTGGTTTGCAAACTCACTCCATTGGCATTGGCTTGAAAAGTGATGCCACTACTGTTCCAAAATCTTGTGTGATCAGTAACCAGACTGTCATAGGGAGATTCAATAAAAATGCTGGCTTGTAATTTTTGAGTTTCCGCTTCAAATTTTGTATTTTCAACGCGACCGACAGCATAGCCACGATAGAGTACTGGTTCACCAATGCTAACGGAACTGGCATCGTCACTAAATAAAGTTAAATGTAATCCAGGGACAGTAGTAGGTGTGATAGGTGCTTCATCCAAGCCTTGAAATTTACGTTTGCCTTGTTTGCCTTGACCCGGTGCAAGCTCGATATAGGCGCCAGATAATAGTGTGCTCAACCCTGATACACCCGATCTACCTACACGAGGGCGGACTACCCAAAAACTTGCATCTTGACGAAGTAATGCAGCGGCTTTGTGTTGAATTCTTGCAATTACTTTTACACTTTTTAAATCTTTGTTTAACTGTACGCTTTCTACAACACCGATATCTACGCTAAGTGCTTTAATTTTAGTTTTGCCAGCTTCGATGCTTTCGGCAGTAGGGAAAGTGATAGAAATTTCCGGGCCGCGTGTAAGATAATTGTTTAATGCCATCCACATGCCCAGAAGAAGTGCAATCAGCGGCACAATCCAAATGGCAGGAAATTTTTTTCTATTGCTTACCACGACTTCATCATTGTTGACTGTATCAGCCATGCTTTTTGCTCATATTATTTTGCATTATCTTATTCACCAAGTTGTTCATTGCGTGGGTCTATTCCATATGCTTTGGTGTCCCAAATTAATCTTGGATCAAAGGCAAAAGCTGCAAACATTGTAATAATTACTACACCCGCAAACGCTAAGGCTGCGCTGCCCGGTTGAATCATTAGTATTCCACCAAGTTGTATTAAAGCTACTAATATCGCAACTACAAATACATCTATCATCGACCAGCGCCCAACAAATTCAGTAATGCGAAACAATCGGGCGCGTTCTTTACGTTTATAATTATGTTTATTATAAACACTCCAACATAACCAGAATAATGCAATTATTTTTGCTATTGGAATTACAATACTTGCAAAGAATATTACAAAAGCTACCGGGTAAGACTGTTGTTCCCACAAATGAATCACACTACCGATTATAGTGCTTTCCATTACTTGACCCAGTTGTGTAGTGACTGTTATGGGGAGTAAGTTTGCAGGAATATACAAAATACAAGCCGTTATTAAATATGCAGAAACGCGATGAAGGCTATTAGGTTTGCGAAGATGTAGATTTGCACCACATCTTGAGCAAACATGGGCCGTAACTTGAGATAACTTGCCACATACATGGCAGTTCGCAAGCCCGTGTTCTGCAGCGGTATGCATTATTCAGCTGCGTCCAATGTGTGCCAAAAGAGGGTTTTATCCATTTTTGATAGGGTTAATGTAAAGCAGATTGCAAAGCCGACATAGGCCCAAAAGGATATGCCGATAATGACGGTGGCCATGGTGGCAATTTTAGTGATGCTGACTAAAATGCCGATTAAGTATATTTCCGCCATGCTCCAAGGAGTGGTTTGATAAATGACTCTACCTAACCAGTACGAGCCAGCTGTGCGTTTATTGTAAAATACGATCGGTGTAAGCACCCAGATTATGAACGCCAGTAACACAGCAGGTGTAATAATAATGAACATTAGAACAAATGCAGATAATAACTCGCTACCATTATTATATAATGCCAATGAACTTTGTAATAGATTCATGACTTGCTCGCGACCACTAGCTTGAAACGCTAGAAAAGGAAATGCAGTAGCCAGCAGCAAAAAAACCAAACCTGCAATGGAATAGGCTAAGGCATGTTCCAAGCCATTATTAGGATTACTGCAGAGTAAATGGTTGCAACGTGGGCAATTTGCGCGTTGTCCCTTATCTAATACTGGGAGATTTAAAAGTAAATCACATTCATGGCATGCGATTTGAGTCATTTTTGCTTCAATAATGTTGTAATGATCAAAATGTATTCTAGACCTTGGCCATAAGCATTTATACTATGGCGTATTATATATGCATATAAAAAGCAGTATGTTTATTGTACGAATATATAACATAATTAACTTTGGAGTCCTATCTTGAAAGCAGTTGGTTTATTTAAGTATCTACCTATCGATTTACCCGATTCATTAGTGGATGTCGAGATTGACAAGCCAAGCCCTCAAAGCCATGAGCTTCTCGTTAAAGTGTGTGCAGTGGCCGTAAATCCAGTCGATACTAAAATGCGTTCTCCACAAGACAAAGTGGAAGTGAGCCCTCGTATTCTTGGATGGGATGTTGCAGGAATAGTGGAGGCAGTCGGGCCTGATACAAACCTATTTAAGGTGGGTGATGAAGTGTTTTACGCGGGTAGTTTTACTCAACCAGGCTGCAATAGTGAATTTCATATTGTGGATGAGCGTATTGTAGGCACTAAGCCCAAGAGTTTGGATTTTGCTGAAGCAGCGGCTATGCCATTAACGAGCATCACTGCTTGGGAAGCATTATTTGACCGTCTTGGTGTGGATAGTAACGGTGCAGATGCAGGAAAAAATTTATTAATTATTGGTGGAGCGGGAGGTGTGGGCTCTATTGCCACACAATTTGCCAAACAGCTTGCAAAGCTTACAGTAACTGTTACTGCCTCACGGCCCGAGTCTAAAGTATGGGTTAATGATCTCGGTGCGGACCATATCATTAATCACTATCTGGATATTCCTGAACAAGTGCAAAATTTAGGTATTTCGGGTTACGATTATATTTTGTGTTTTAATGAAACTGATGAACATTGGCAGTCGATGGCGACTGTTGTCGCTCCACAAGGAAAAATTTGTTCTATTGTAGAAACTGCGGGTGATGTAGATCTTGGAGCCTTAAAAAGCAAGAGCGCGACATTTTCATGGGAATTTATGTTTACGCGGTCAATGTATGAAACAGACGATATGATTGAGCAGCACCATATATTAAATCGCATCGCAGACTTGGTAGATGTTGGCACGATTAAAGCTACAACTCATAAAATTCTTGAACCTATCAATGCCATGAATCTGAAAACTGCCCATGAAATAATCGAAGGTAGGCACTCAATAGGTAAAATTGTGGTTAAAGGTTGGTAGTTTTGTGAGCTCCCAATTTAATTTGGTCTATGGTCAAATGTATTCAAAGATCTATGAAATTTAAACTGCTACATTTTCTAATTATTTTAGCTATATTAATAAGCACTGCTTCCTTAAGCGGCTGCGCGACTAAAAAGAAAAATCAAACTCTTAATTCATTTGATGAAACCACTAGGTTGTATGGAAGATTATGGCGCTGGAGAGAATTTGAAGGTGCAGTGAATATGATTCGTCATCAAGATGAGTCTAGTGTTGAAGTGGATATAGAAGAATATAAAGATTTGCGTATTACTGATTATGAAATCAAAAAAGTAGTGATGGCAGAAGATTTAAAGTCTGCGGTAGTTGAAGCAGATATTTCTTATTATTTTGAAACTTCTAATAGCGTGAAGGAAATTCGTGATACACAGAATTGGTGGTATTTAGAGGAAGCAGAAAAATGGTTTTTGGATGATGACCTTCCTGCCTTCTAGCTCGTTATATTTTCTCTAAGAAAGTTACGCCAATCAGCGTTCATATCCCCTATTGCAAGAAACGAAGGGTTCAGTAATGAATCTTTAGTGTTGTAGGGCAGCGTTTCTAAATCCATATTCACTATTTCTCCACCCGCTTCACTGACAACACAATGTGCAGCTGCGGTATCCCATTCAGAGGTGGGCCCGAACCGCGGGTAGATGTCTGCAGTACCCTCAGCTACTAAACACATTTTTATTGAGCTACCCATGCTGATCAGTTCGAACTGACCAATTTTTTCTTGTAAGGCTTGTAATGATTTGCCTGCATGTGAGCGACTGCCGCATACAGTTGGTTTGTTATTTGGTGTAGAGGTGCGTGATGTTATTTTTTCAGCAGCAGAATTTTGGTTTTGTTTAAAGGCTCCGTGATTTCTGCTCGCGAAGTAACAAACATCGTCTACAGGAATATATACCACGCCTAGGCTTGAAGTATGTTCAGTAATTAATGCAATGTTTACGGTAAATTCACCATTTCTTTTTATGAATTCACGTGTGCCATCAAGAGGGTCAATTAACCAATAGTTTTTCCAGCTAGACCTTTCTTCGAATGAGATAGAAACAGACTCTTCAGATAAAACAGGAATATCCGGGGTTAACTTTTCTAATTTTTCGACAATCAAGGTATGTGAAGCTAAATCTGCAGTAGTCAGCGGTGAATGATCCTTCTTTTCTTGTATTTCAAAGCCTTCTGCATAGATTTTCATAATCTCTGCGCCGGCTTGTTTTGCTATTTCACAAACAGGATTGACCAGTTCATTCAGTCGTATATCATTTATTTTCATAATTAATTTTATTATCTAGGATCTCGTTCTTAATGCAAATACCAATAGACTGGAAATCAATATCAGCTGTCTTTCTCGACATGGATGGCACGTTGTTGGATTTGCGTTTTGACAATTACTTTTGGCATGAGCATGTGCCTTTACGATTCAGTGAAAAACATGCAATTGAATTTGATATGGCCAAGCAGCAATTATTAGACCGTTATAAAAGCAAAGCTGGAACATTGGACTGGTATTGTGTGGATTATTGGGAAAATGAACTTGAGCTTGATATCGGTGCATTAAAACAGGAAGTCTCGAAACATATTAAGATCTTTCCAAATGTAGAAAAGTTCCTTACTACTCTAAAACAATATGAGATATATGTAGCGTTAGTTACTAATGCTCATCGTAAAAGTATTGCAGTGAAGATGCGGCATTTAGACCTGGAAGGGTACTTCGATAAAATTATTTCTTCACATGATTATGGCTATGCAAAAGAACAACAAGAATTCTGGCATAGGCTCATGCAAGAAGAGCCATTTAAACCGGATAGCACATTATTTATTGATGATAATTTATCGGTATTAGCGGCTGCCGAGAAGTACGGAATAAAAAACCTACTTTCTATCAAGCAACCGGATAGTACGTTGCCTATACAAAATACTATGCATTTTCATGCACTGACTGATTTCGAAGAGATTATGCCAATTTAACCTCTTTTCCATCGTTTAAAGCGCTTTTTGCAGTATGTAAGTAACGTTTCATAGTCAGGAAAGTATAAGTCAAAATCATCTTCAGCCGGTGCGTCAAACTCACAGTAATCATTCGTGTGGTCACGGCAAATTTGTGGTCGAGCGTCATAGATGCCGCAACCTCCATCGGTTTGTAAATGGTTACACTTAGATGCAAAGGATACCCACCATCCTTCATCGTCTTTATATACAGAAACGTTTTTATGGGATACCTGCCAAAGCATATGCTCGAAGTCTAATTTGGTTTTGGGGGTTTCAAGCTCTTCGGTAACATACGAGCAACAATATGAATTTGTGCAATAACCACATTTATTCTCAGCCGTGATTTCTACACCGGGTTCTAGCTTAACTTTAATATCTGCTAATAATTCCATTTCATATTATCTAATAGTTGGGGTGCCACTATTATAGACATGCAATGGCGTGGAGGGAATAAACTTAAGAAATATTGTGGTTAGCTAAAATTTAAATTATGTAATAGAAAATACTACTTAAGTGTATCGTCCCATGAAAAAGCACAGTCTAGTTCTGAGCGAACCATGCGTAACCCTTTTAATCCTTGTTCTGACAAGATGGCTAAAGGCGGTTGATTTTGAAAGCGTCGATGTGGTGTTTGCATCCATATAATGCCCATATGCGCATTACGCGGGAAGCTGGTTCGCAGTGCATCTGCTATGCCAACAATATGTTCAATGCGTTCTAGTGTTTCTTTCGATTCGGGGAACGCTTCACCATCACGGTATCGATCCAGATTACGTAAACGCACTTTGCTCGGTAAGGCTAGTAGGTTGATTATATCTTTACCTTTCAATTGCCATTCATCCAAGACACGCATGATTTGCCTTGTAAGGTCGATCTGATTTTGTAATGAAGGAGGCATTAGTGAATGTTAAGAATATTCACCTAGTAAATTTATTGGGTGACTATATTAGGAGGATGTTTAATCTTCGTTGTTTGGTTTATTTTTATTTGGAGGCTTAAACTCAATTACCGTTGAAGTTTTAGGCTCATCAACATACCGTGGTCGGTCCGTATTATTTATGCCGGCTTGTTCACTTAGCTCACGCTCTCTGGCTGAGATCAGACCAAAACAATCTCGTATATCCTTTATGGTCTGTTCATTTAGAGGATGGCGCATACCTGGCCCAGGTGTTGTGTCTTTTACAATCTGTGCCAGCAGCTTGCGCATTACAACTAATATTCGTTGTTCTTTGCTACGAGTAGTCATTAAGTAACCAATAGGTGCTTTGTAATTATCAGCCATAGCCTAGCAGATTATGCTTTTTATACCATTGATCTTTATACCTAAGGACGAATATATAGCGTAAAATCTACTTTGTTTTTAAAGTAATTTTTACCTTAAAGTGGGAGTTTTAATATATGCATCAAGCACAATTTTCAATCGGTCAGCTGATTGTGCATAAAAAATTTAACTATCGTGGTGTTATCTATGATGTGGATGCTGAATATACAGGTTCTGAAGAATGGTATGAGAAGGTGGCTAAGTCTAAACCTCCAAAAGACAAGCCTTGGTACCATGTGTTAGTGGATGGACAGTTGATGACAACCTATGTGGCGGAAAGACACTTGGGTGTAGATGCAAGTGTTGAGCCCATTACACACCCGTTAACGGAAGACTTTTTTGATAGTTTCGAAAACGGTGCCTATCAAAATTACCGAATTAACAATTAGTAGTTTAAAATTAAATATGTTTAGTTCTATTTCAAAATTTGTGCAGGAAAAAATCGGCAAAGAAAATGATGATGTAGACGACCAAAAAATAATGCATTTGGCATCGGCTGCGTTATTGCTTGAGGTTAGTCTGGCAGACTTTAATATTCAAGATGAAGAGTTAGAATCAATAGCCAATTCTTTAACAAAGAGATTTAATTTTTCAAAAATTGAAGCTGAAAACCTAATTGAAATGGCAAAAGTGGAACAGGATAACCATGTATCCATTCACCCATTTGTGAAAATAATTAATGACGGATGTTCAGCTGATGAAAAAAGTCTCCTGCTTGAAGACCTATGGCGTGTAGCTTATGCGGATGACAAGCTGGATAAGTATGAAGAGTATCAGTTACGCAAAATAGCAGATTTATTGTATATACCCCACAGTGTTTTTATAAAAACTAAATTGAAGGTAATTGAGTCTTAGTTGGATAAGCCGGATAAGTTAGGTAAGTTCGATCGGTGTTTAGTTAATACAAAAAGTGCTTAACTTGTTAAAACAAGTTAAGCACCTCAATGCATTTATACCATGCTTTTCAGGCCTTTAAGTGGAAGCACTTTAATACCTTTGCTAGCTGGTTTTGCTTTAAACATCATTTCTTCACCCGTGAAAGGATTAGTGCCTTTACGTGCTTTTCTTGCAGGTTTCTTAACAACTTTAATCTTTAGTAAACCTGGAAGATTGAAGTATCCAGCGCCACGAGGCTTTAATTCTTTTGAGATTAAACCTTCAAGAGATTCAAGTACTGATGCAACTTCTTTTCGAGAAAGATCGGTATCTGCAGCAATATTATTCAGGATTTCAGACTTCGTTGGTGGTTTTTTAACTGATGAGCTTTTTGTAGCGGCCATGCATAATTCCTCTAAATCGATAGTAAACAATTAATTAAGTGCGGCGATATGATCAATCACTATGAATATAAATACAATAGCAATTGTAGAAAAAGTGCGAGGAAGTTAGCACTTTTTGTATATTTAGTTTGTTTAAATGAAGTAATTATTAATCAAGAACTGCTCTAACAAAACTATATTTAATTTTTCACTACTATGCGGTGTTTTTGCTAAAGCGATATAGAGCGATTTCACCCAGCAAATTTGGAAATAATTTACTTCCTATACTATAGCGATGGGCATGATCTACTGCGGCACGCTGTATGATTTTTATACTATTCTGTTCGCATAATGCTTCAAAGTCATGCAATGAGCATAAATGTATATTCGGGGTGTCATGCCAATTATCAGGCAATGTACGGGTAACCGGCATATGTCCACTTAGCGCTAACTGTATTCGATTTTTCCAAAAAGCCATGTTTGGAAAAGTGACAATACCTTCTTTGCCAATGCGCATCATTTGTCGTAATAATTTTTCGGGATGTTGAATCGCTTGCAGAGTCTGTGTCATGACAACATAGTCGAATGAATCATCATCAAAAAACTCTGTAATGCCTTCATCCAAGTTAGTTTGTATAACTTGAACTCCTTTTACTACACACTTAACAATATTCTCGTGGTCAATTTCTAAACCATAACCTGTTACATTTCTAGTTTTATGCAAATGACTAAGAAGTGCACCATCACCACAACCTAAGTCAAGAATACGAGTATCAGGTTTGATCCACTCGCAGATAAGTTCTAAATCTGGGCGCAGTTTGTTATCGATAGAATTTAGGCTCATAGAAAAGTGTTTAGTGCTAGTCAATGGTATCCATATAAGCATTGAGCACGCCATGATACTCAGGGATAGGCGTAAGAAAGGCATCGTGACCCAGTTCTGCATCAATTTCTGCATAACTGACTTTTTTATTGGCCGCTATTAAGGCACGTACAATTTCACGTGAGCGTGCAGGAGTGAATCTCCAATCACCTGTAAAAGAAACAACAAGGAACTTTGCGTTTGTTTTTTCAAAAGCTTGATATAACTTATTGTCAAATTCTAAAGCAGGATCAAAATAATCTAAAACTTTAGTCATTAACAAGTATGTGTTTGCATCAAATCGATCTACAAATGATTTTCCTTGGTAACGCAAATAACTTTCAACCTGGAATTCGACATCAAAACCGAAACTAAGCTTGCCTTCGCGCAAGTCACGACCAAATTTTTCACGCATTGCATCATCCGATAAGTAGGTGATGTGCCCAAGCATGCGGGCCAACATCAAACCTTGTCTGGGTATCGTGTCATGTTCATAAAATCGGCCAGCATGAAAGTCTGGGTCAGAAAAAATCGATTGACGAGCAACTTCGTTAAATGCGATGTTTTGTGCGGTAAGTTTTGGTGTTGACGCAATGACTAATGCGTGACGTAATCGATCAGGATAATCAATGGCCCATTGCATAACCTGCATGCCGCCAAGACTGCCTCCAATGACGGCTGCCCATTGTTGTATGCCTAGTGAATCAGCAAGGTATGTTTGACTAAGTGCCCAGTCATGCACGGTAAGTAATGGAAAGTCCGGACCGTAAGGTTTGCCTGTTTCAGGGTTTATGGTGCTGGGCCCGCTACTGCCTTTGCAGCCACCTAAATTATTTGGACAAACAATAAAAAATCGATTGGTATCAAAGGGTTTGCCCGGCCCAATGCAATTATCCCACCAACCGGGTTTGCGATCATCAGCATTATTATAACCCGCAACATGTTGATCACCTGAAAGTGCATGACAAATTAATACAGCATTGCTTTTGTCAGCATTGAGCTTCCCATAGGTTTCATATGCTAGCGTAAATTCTGGTAATGAGCGTCCACAATCAAGCTGCAGCGGTTGTTTAACCGTTAGATATTGTGTCTCGACGAGACCAACTGAATCTGCTGCATAGGTTTCTGGCACGCTTAGATATGTAAACTCATGGTAAGGGTATTGAAGTGTAATGAGTGCTTGTTAGGCACGCAATGCATTTAGAATGAATGCAGGATAATTTTTATGCAATACAAGCCAATTAACACTGCAAACGTTGAGAGATCAAAAACGCCAATCGGTGGAATTAACTTTCGTGCGGGACGTATTAACGGCTCGGTAATCGAACGTAAAATAGATGTCATAGGGTTGCTTTGGCCATGCATATGCGGGGCCACCCAGCTTATAACCACTAAAATAATAATGGCAAAAATAAAGACATTAACAACTTGATTTAGTACACCGACTATAGAAGGAAGAATTAAGGCTTCGAGCACAACTTGCTTGCTGATTAAAAAGCCTCGTGTGGCAAGCTCAATAAATTTAAGAATTAATATAAGTACAATCGCAGAGGTATCAATACTGCCAATGCTGGGAAGTAACTTACGAAGAGGTGTGAGTACTGGATTGGTGATGGTTAGAATGAATTGCGAAAACGGATTATAGAAATCAGCACGCGTTAATCCCAACAGCATGCGAATAATGATGGCGTAAATATACGAAGTAAATAAAACATGTATTAAAAAGTCTAAAACATTATTTATTGGGTCCATTTCTATCTGCTCTATTATATAAGTGAAATTTTATTAATGATTTGTTGTTTTTGGCTTTTTATTATTGACTTGGCTCAGAAAGTTGATGCGATCGGATGGCAGCATTTTTAATCGCTAATTCAATTATATTCTTCATGTCATGTTCTTGTAAGGTGTTGATGGCTGCCTCGGTAGTGCCACCTTTTGAAGTCACCGCAAGTCGCAGTGCATGAGCGGTTTGATCGCTGCTGGAAATTAATTTTGCAGCGCCTGTTGCAGTAGCAATGGTTAATTGACGGGATTGTGTTTCGCTTAACCCCAGCGTTTGGCCGGCATCAATCATGGCTTCAATCAAGTAAAAGAAATAGGCTGGTCCACTGCCCGATATGGCCGTAACCGCATCTAATAAGGATTCGTTTTCGATCCATATTGCAGTACCCACGCTACTTAGAATGTCGTCTGCGAGTAGTCGTTGTGCATCAGTTACTTCAGTATTTGCAAATAGCCCGGTAACACCAGATTGGACCAATGCAGGCGTATTGGGCATGCAGCGAATAATAGGTAATTCTCCACCTAGCCAAGTGTCGATACTATTAATAAGCACACCTGCCGCGATGGATATTATCAAAGGTCGTTTAATTTGACACTGTGCAGCAATTTGCTCACAAGCAGCTTGCAGTGATTGAGGTTTTACTGCTAACACTACTATATCTGCAATATGCAGCGCTGCTTCGGATTGTGTATAAACATGACAGTTTGAGAAGTTTTCTTTTATTTTACTGGTGATAGCTGGGTCACTATCAACAATTGAAATATTATCTGCATTCCAGCCACTTTCAAGAAGGCCTAAGGCAAGCGCCTGGCCCATATTTCCTCCACCTATAAAAACGATATTAAGATTTTGCATGATTGGAATCACATAGTAGTAATAGTTCTATTTATTTAGCTCGTAATTAAGTTCGCGTTTGCCAAATATTGCAGTGCCAACTCTAACTATCGTAGCACCTTCTGCAACCGCTGCCTCTAAATCGTTACTCATACCCATAGAGAGAGTATCCAGCTCAAATCCAAGTTGATTTAAATGCTCAAGTTTTTTACGTAATTTTGCAAAGGATTTGCGCTGAGTATCAAGATCATCACATGCTCGCGGGATCGCCATCAACCCACGCAGCTTAATGTGTTTTAAAGTAGATAGTTTGGTAGCGAGTTCATCGACTTCATCAAGTGTAACGCCCGCTTTTGAAGCTTCATTGTCAATATTTACTTGTATACAAGTCTGCAAGGGTTGGAGTGTTTTTGGTCGTTGATCATTTAATCGTTGAGCAATGATGGGTCGGTCTATGCTATGCACCCACTGAAAATTTTCTGTGATTTGGCGTGTCTTATTTTTTTGTATAGGTCCAATGAAATGCCATATTAGGTCCAGATTGTTGTGTTCAATTTTATCAATGGCTTCTTGAAGATAACTTTCGCCAAAATGTTTTTGGTTTGCTAAATTTGCTATGGTGATATCTTCGATTGGTTTTGTTTTACTTACTGCTATTAATTGCACGCTATTTTCTTTTCGCTGATATTTTTTTTCCAAGTTACGTAGGGTGCTGAGTACCGTCCTGATATTTTTATCAATTTGCAATTTTTGGTCTGAAAGTACCGGTGAGCCTTCTTGTAACGCTAGTGTAGACTTGGTTGTTGAATCTGGTAAATGTTTTGGCATACGTTTTGTTACAAGGCTCGGTCTAGGGCTGTTATCATGAATAGTTGAATTTAGCGCAAAATCGTATTTCAAAAGATGAAATTTACATATAGTTGAAATTGCATAAGTAACTCTATTACCCTCAGTTTTTTAGCATGAGAATGCCTCCATGGCTAGTGATCTGGCCATTTAGTCGTATTAATGAAACGGCTTGTCTATAAACAAATACATACACTCTATATTCGATCAAAACTAGGCATATTAGATGCTCAACCCAGGGCTAGACTCATCAATAACTGACTGAGATGAGTAGGGTTATCCATGGGGTGTCTATTAACTTAGTAGGTAACCTGGTTTGTAACCTAGTTTTAAATTAAGGAGTATTCGTGGACATTTCGCAGTTACTTGCATTTAGCGTTAAGAATGGCGCTTCAGATTTACACCTCTCCGCAGGGGTGCCACCAATGATTCGTGTAGACGGTGATGTAAGACGTATTAATGTTCCTGCAATGGAGCATAGTCAGGTTCATGAAATGGTGTACGACATCATGAATGATAAACAACGCAAAGATTATGAAGAATTTTTAGAAACTGATTTCTCGTTTGAAATTCCAGGTCTAGCGCGATTTCGTGTTAATGCATTTATTCAAAACCGTGGTGCAGGTGCAGTATTTAGAACCATTCCCAGTAAAATCCTCACACTTGAAGATCTAGACTGCCCAAAAATATTTTCAGAAATTGCCAGTTACCCCCGTGGTTTGGTTTTAGTTACCGGGCCAACGGGTTCGGGTAAGTCAACCACCTTAGCCGCAATGATGGATCATAAAAATGACAATGAATATAGTCACATCCTTACCATTGAAGATCCAATCGAATTTGTGCATGAAAGTAAAAAGAGTTTGGTTAACCAGCGTGAAGTGCATCGTGACACCTTGGGTTTTAATGAAGCCTTACGTTCAGCCTTGCGCGAAGACCCCGATACGATTCTTGTGGGTGAGCTTCGCGACTTAGAAACGATTCGACTTGCACTGACTGCTGCAGAAACAGGCCACCTGGTATTAGGCACTTTGCATACCAGTTCAGCCTCTAAAACCATCGATCGTATTATTGATGTATTCCCGGGTGCAGAAAAAGACATGGTGCGCTCAATGTTAGCCGCATCATTGCGAGCAGTGATTTCACAAACGTTATGCCGGAAAATTGGCGGCGGTCGGGTTGCAGCACATGAAATATTAATTGGTACACCCGCGATTCGTAACCTAATTAATGAAGATAAAGTTGCACAGATGTACTCAGCGATTCAAACCGGAAATGGTGTCGGCATGCAGACACTGGATCAAAATTTACAAGAGATACTGGGTAAAGGTTTGATTGCACGAGAAGAAGCGCGACGTAAAGCGGAGCACAAGGCAGATTTTTAGGGCAAATTATTAGAGCTGATTTTAAGACAGGTTTATAAAAATGAACATTTGCAAAAAAATAGAATGTATATGTTCAAATTAAATTTAGTAAGGATTGTAGTTAAAGGAAATGAATAATGGATAGAGATAAGGCCATAAGTTTTATGCACGACTTGTTGCGTAACTTGTTAACAAAAGGTGGCTCAGATTTATTTGTAACCGTTGGTGCACCTCCATCAATGAAAATTGATGGAAAAATGATGCCTGTAACCAACCAGCCTTTAACGATGAGTCATGTGCAAGTGTTGGTTCGTTCGATCATGAACGATAAACAATCAAGAGAATTTGAAGAATCACAAGAATGTAATTTCGCAATTAGTTTACCTAATGTATCTCGATTTCGTGTCAATGCATTTGCCCAACGTGGCAGCCCCGGCATGGTGCTTCGTGTAATTAACTCAGAGATACCAAGGTTTGAATCTCTGCAATTACCACCCGTGTTGCGAGATATTTCGATGACCAAGCGAGGCTTGGTGATATTTGTTGGCGGAACAGGTAGTGGTAAATCAACATCATTAGCGGCAATGGTAGGGTATCGAAACGAGAATAGTTTTGGCCACATTGTAACAATTGAAGACCCGATCGAATTTGTACATAAACATAAGAACTGCATCATTACTCAACGAGAAGTGGGTGTAGATACAGATGATTATGATATCGCACTTAAAAACACCTTGCGCCAAGCACCTGATGTAATCCTGATAGGTGAGATTCGTGATCGTGAGACCA